>CAJOMV010000024.1 GCA_905235805.1 uncultured Ruminiclostridium sp. | reverse complement strand
GGGGGAGGGAACCTTTCTGAAGAAAGGTTCCCTCCCCCAGACCCCCACCTTCCAAAGACTTTTTATCAGCTTCGCGATAAAGTGACGCATCATCTGCACAATACGATAAATACAGCAAAAGGAGAGTATCGCTATGCACTGCACACGAAAGATCACCGACGACCTTGTATGGATAGGAGGAAGCGACAGGAAGCTCTCGCTGTTTGAGGCGGTCTATCCCGTTCCGGCGGGCGTCTCGTACAATTCCTACCTTCTGAAGGACGAAAAGACCGTCCTCTTTGATACCGTGGATAAGGCGATAAGCGGACTGTTTTTCGATAATCTGAAATATGAACTGGGCGGCAGAAAGCTCGATTATGTGGTGATCCACCACATGGAGCCCGACCACTCCGCGACCCTGTGGGAGCTGCTCACGCTCTACCCCGAAGTAAAGGTCGTCACAAGCGCGAAGGCGCTCACGATGATAACGCAGTTCTTTGAGGCGCTACCCGCGGAGAGAGTTGTCACGGTAAAAGAGGGCGACACACTGGAGACCGGGAAACACACCTACAGCTTCGTTGCGGCACCTATGGTGCACTGGCCGGAGGTAATGATGTCCTACGACAAGGCGGACAGGATACTGTTCACGGCGGACGCCTTCGGGACCTTCGGGGCGCTTGACGGCGCGATATTCGCGGACGAGGTGGATTTCGAACGTGAATACCTCGATGAGGCGAGACGCTACTACTGCAACATCGTCGGCAAATACGGCGCACAGGTGCAGGCAGTGCTCAAAAAGGCTGCGGGACTGGATATACAGATGATATGCCCGCTGCACGGCTTTGTGTGGAGACGTGACATAGACAAGCTTCTCGCGAAATACGACTGCTGGAGCAGGTATGAGCCCGAGGAGAAGGGCGTGCTGATAGCCTACACGTCCGTATACGGCGGAACGCAGGCTGCCGCGGAGCTCGCTGCCGCAAAGCTGCGGGAAAAGGGTGTCACGGTGAAGATGTACGACGCTTCGATGACACATACCTCATACATGGTAGCCGAGGCGTTCCGTTTCAGCCATGTCATATTCGCCACAACGACCTACAACAACGGGATATTCATAAAAATGGAGGAGCTGCTGCACGACCTTGTCGCCCACAGCTTCAGCGGCAAGACCGTCGGCATCATTGAGAACGGCTCATGGGCTCCCGCGGCGGGCAAGCTCATACGCGCCATGCTCGAGCCCTGCAAGGGTATCACGATACTTGACGAGCAGGTAACGATAAAGTCCGCGATGAAGCCCGAAAATGAAGCGGCAATGGACGCCATGCTCGGCAGGATAGCCGCGGAAGCAGTTGATTAATGCGGGTCACACCGCAAAAAAATAAACAAACGGAGGATACAATATGACACCGAAATTCTACAAATGCAAGTCCTGCGGACAGATCGCGGCGGCGGTACTGAAGAAGGAATGTCCCTTCAAGTGCTGCGGCGAGGCTATGGAGGAGATCGTCGCGAACACTGTTGACGCGGCAAAGGAGAAGCACGTTCCCGTAGTCACCGTCGAGGGAAACATTGTAAAGGCGGCAGTCGGCTCGGTTGAGCACCCCATGACCGACGCGCATCTTATCCAGTGGATATGCCTTGAGACCTCGCAGGGAATGCAGAGAAAGGTTCTCACCCCAGCGGACAAGCCGTATGCGGAATTCGCTCTGACAGCGGACGACAAGCCTGTTGCGGTATATGAATACTGCAATCTCCACGGGCTCTGGAAAACGGAGATATGACCATGCCGGATCCTAATGTAATGAAGAAGATAGGGGCGCAGATGAACCTGCTCATGGGCGCTATGATGAGCTTCTGCCTGTCGCTGGTCGGCAACCTCCTCGGAGGGCATTTCACGATCATGGGATTTCTCCTCAGCTTTGTGATAAGCTTCATCATCAGCCTTATCATAGGCTTCTGCATTCCCCACAGAAAGTGGAGCGAGAACGCCGTCCGCGCCTTCAGGGCTAAGCCAGGCACTGTTCAGGCGCGTCTCGTCGAGGCGCTCATCTCAGACTGTATTTACACGCCCATTATCACGCTCGCAATGGTGGCTTTCGCGTACTTCACCTCCCGTGCCAACGCCGCCCCCGAAGCCCTCGAGCACATGCCCTCATTCATGCAGATGTTTCTGGGCTCCTTCGCGGTATGTATGGTTGTGGGCTACATACTCATCTTCGTCTTTATGCCCATTTTCATGAAGCTCGTCTTCAACAAGAACGGTATCCCCTTCCCGCCACCGCAGGGTGGTCCCGGCGGTCCCCCTCAGGGTGGTCCCGGAGGTCCACAGCCCCGGCAGTGAGCCGCTCGCAGACACTTGGACAGTGCCTGCGTCTTTGCGGAGAAAATAGTAAAAGTCTGTTGTTTCGTACTGAAATGACAGGCTTTTTTCTGTATCTCACAAAAATACTTGCATTTATTTGTAAAATGTGCTATAATATTATGGTATATACTTTATTATGGGTGTAAAATGCCCGGAAAGGGTGATATTATGCGGATCGTCGGCATCGACCCGGGGTACGCGATAGTGGGCTTCGGCGTGATAGATTACGATAAGCCGAACTTCGATGTGATCGACTACGGCGCGATAACCACGGACGCCGAGACTGAATTCAACACCCGCCTCATGGAGATATACAACGATACCTGCGTGATTTTCGACAGATACAAGCCTGAGTTCATGGCGATAGAGCGGCTCTACTTCACTACCAACCGCACGACCGCCATAGCGGTGGCGGAAGCCCGCGGGATAGTCCTTCTCGCCGCCAGACAGCGTAACATCGAGATAGCGGAGTACACTCCCCTGCAGGTCAAGAACTCCATTACCGGCTACGGAAAAGCCGTCAAGAAGCAGGTGCAGGAGCTCACCAAAAACATTCTCAAGCTCCCGGAGATACCAAAGCCCGACGACACCGCCGACGCGCTGGCTATTGCCGTGTGCCACGCACATTCGTACAATTCCAGACTGAATAAGTTCATATAGCGCTCTTGGGAGAGGACAATGAAGAAAAATAAAAAACACCCCGAGTTCATATACATGGTAGTATCGCTGACCGCGTTCGTGTTCACGGCGATAATCATAATCGTGTTCAGCCATATCAGCGGCATAAGCGATAACATATCCTTTGAGACAATAGCGGTGATGATATTCATAGGCGTACTGCTCATTCCCGCGATGATAAAAGCCTACGCGTACAGCAATTTGTTCAAGTACGACAGGAACGAGAACAACTTCAATGTGTCCTACGTCATCAACAAATACAAGCTGACAGGCTGGATAAAAGGGAAATACACCTTCCTCGACGCTGTGAGCGCCGCCTGCAACGGCGAGCATGAGCGCGGCTTCGAGCTGTATGTGAAATGCCTCGGAGAGGTGCAGGATAAGCGGCTGCGGCTGGCGTGCTACAAGGATATGATCACAAACCTGAGCAAGATGGACAATTCACTGCGGCTCGTCCCGTATATCAGGAAGGGCTGCGAGGAATTTCCCGACGAGACAGACCTGTTCGAGTATGTGGCGCAGTACCTGACATGGTATCCCTTCGCAAACGAGAAGGAGGCGCTGGAATGGTTCGACGGAGTGCTCGAAAAGACAACCTCCGACAGGATAAAATACCGCGCCCACTACTACATGGGCTACACCTCGCTGTACCGCAGGGACTACGAGAGCGCAGACAGGCATTTCTCGGAGGCGTACAGTCTCATCTCCGCCCCGCCCTGCTACCTGCTCATTGATATGGCGGTGTGCAAGGCTTGCCTCGGTGACTACGATATGTCCAGACAATATGCGGTGCAGGCTGCGGCGCTGACCGACAACCACGAGGACGTGGAATACATCGGCGAAAAGCTCGAATACCTCTTCAAGACCACTACCGAAGCTGTCAACCCGGAGACAGAAAAGCTGATAAACGAGCTGAAACGGCGGAGGGATTCCAAAATGGAGGACTCTGTGCAGATAAGCGACATAGAAAAATACAACGCGGCTGTGGAACGAGCAAAGCAGAACAGCCAATAAGGAGACAACATGATATACAGTGTACGCGGAAAACTTACTCATAAGACAAACGACCTCGCGGTGGTGGAATGCGCGGGGGTGGGGTACGCGTGCCGCACCACCACATACACGCTCTCGCCGCTGAAGGTGGGCGAGGAGGTTTTCCTGCTCACCTGCATGAACGTGCGGGAGGACGCTGTGGAGCTGTTCGGGTTCGGTGAAGCCGCTGAGCTCAACTGCTTCAAGCTGCTCCTGTCGGTCAACGGCGTGGGACCGAAGGCGGCTCTCGCCATACTCTCGGATATGTCGCCGCAGGGGTTCGCGCTGTGTGTAGCTCAGGGGGACAGCAAGGTGCTGACCCGTGTCCCCGGTATCGGCAAAAAGACCGCCGACCGCATTATCCTCGAGCTCAAGGACAAGATGACCGACCGCATCGGGGAGATCTCATCCGACACCTACGCGGAGCTTTCCAAGCCGACGATACCCACGGGCGGGAATGCCGCCGAGGCTGCCGCGGCTCTCGTCGCACTCGGCTTCAGCAGCACCCAGGCGCAGAAGGCGCTTGCGGGGCTGTCCCCGGAGCTTGCCGTATCCGAAATGGTGCGTGAAGCCCTCAAAAAAATAGGAAGCATAAAGTAGTGAACAGCTGCGGTGCCTCGTTCGTTCCCGAAACGCCGCAATCGACCAATTATACTCTGGAGGAGCAGGGACATTGATAGAAATGAACAACGACCGCGACGCGGTGAAGCAGCAGACGAGAATAACGGAGCCGGAGCTGATGCCGGAGGATGCCGACATAGAGTACAGCCTGCGCCCGAAGCACCTGAGCGAGTACATCGGACAGGACAAGGTGAAGGAGAATATGTCCGTATTCATAGAAGCGGCGAAGGGACGCGGGGAGAGCCTCGACCATGTGCTGCTGTACGGTCCTCCCGGGCTCGGAAAGACTACACTGGCGCGGATAATCGCGAACGAAATGGGCGTGGGGATAAGCATTACCTCGGGTCCAGCTATCGAGAAGCCCGGTGACCTCGCTTCGATACTCACAAATCTTAAGGACGGCGACGTGCTGTTCATAGACGAGATACACAGAATGTCCCGGCAGGTGGAGGAAATACTCTACCCCGCCATGGAGGACAATGTCCTCGACATCATCATCGGCAAGGGTCCCGCGGCACAGTCCATACGCATCGACCTGCCGAAATTCACGCTCGTCGGCGCGACCACACGCGCGGGACAGCTCACGGGACCGCTGAGAGACCGCTTCGGCGTGATACAGCGGCTGGAGCTGTATACCGAAGACCAGCTCTGTGACATCATCATGCGCTCGTCCGTGATACTCGCGATACCCACCGACAAGGAAGGTGCGAGAGAGCTCGCAAAGCGCTCCCGCGGCACTCCCCGTATCGCGAACCGCCTGCTCAAGCGTGTGCGGGATTTCGCAGAGGTCATGGGGAGCGGACGTATCACCAAAGACATGGCGGATATCGCGCTCGACAGGCTGGAGATAGATAAGCTCGGGCTCGACGGGCTCGACAGGAGAATGCTCACCATGATAATCAGGAGCTACAACGGAGGTCCCGTGGGACTGGAGACGCTCGCTTCGGCACTCGGAGAAGAGGCTGTCACCCTGGAGGACGTGTGCGAGCCGTTCCTCATGCAGCTCGGCTTCATCGCGAGAACTCCCCGCGGGAGAATGGCTACCGCGCTTGCGTATAAGCACCTCGGCTTAGAGCCGAACGATACCGCCAAAAGCAAATACGAACAGCTCAAAATAGATGATAATGAAGGAGACGACGACTGATGGGAAGATTATTCGGCACCGACGGTGCAAGAGGCGTTGCGATCACGGAGCTCACCTGCGAGCTCGCCATGAATATCGGCAGAGCCGCCGCGATAGTGCTTACAAAGCACAAGAAGTCCGAGGGCAAGGCTAAGATAATGATAGGCAAGGATACCCGCGTGTCCTCGGATATTCTCGAGGCGGCGCTGATATCCGGGATAATGTCCGTGGGCGCGGACGCGGTAAGGCTCGTGGTCGTCCCGACACCCGCGGTGGCATACCTCGTGAAGCATAAGAACGCCGACGCGGGCGTGATGATCTCCGCCTCCCACAACAGCGTGGAGTACAACGGCATAAAGCTGTTCGCGGGAACGGGCTTCAAGCTCCCCGACGAGGTCGAGAACGAGATAGAGGCTCTGATACTTGACACACCGGAGCTTATGGAGCTCAAGAACGGCACGGAGGTCGGGAGAGTTACCGAGTTCAAGGACGCGGCGGGACTGTACATGTACCACCTTACCCAAACGGCGACTTTCGGCAGCAGAAAGCTGCGCGTGATAGCCGACTGCGCGAACGGCAGTGCTTCAGCGACCGCCAAAGACCTGTTCGAGGTCCTCAATATCAACTGCACCGTGATAAACGCGGAGCCCGACGGCACGAATATCAACGATAACTGCGGCTCCACGCATATCGACCTGCTGTGCGGGAAGGTAAAGGAGGGCGGCTATGACCTCGGCGTGGCGTTCGACGGCGACGCGGACAGATGCCTCGCGGTGGACGAGAAGGGTCATATCGTGGACGGCGACAGGCTTATCGCGATAATCTCCGACAGCATGAAGACCGCGGGAACGCTGAAGAACGATACCGCCGTGGTGACGGTCATGAGCAACCTCGGATTCCATACATACATGAGGGAGCACGGCATCAAGACAGTCTGTACCTCGGTGGGTGACAGGTATGTGCTGGAGGAAATGCTGAAAAGCGGGTACAATATAGGCGGAGAGCAGTCGGGGCATATCATATTCCTCGACCATGCCACCACCGGCGACGGTCAGCTCACCGCCGTACAGCTCATCTCACTGCTGTCGAAGTCCGACAGACCGCTGTCCTCCTACAACGAGGAATTCGCGGACTACCCGCAGCTCCTTGTGAATGTGAAGATAACCGATGACAAGAAGGGTCTCTGGGATAAGAACGAGGCTATCCTCGCCGCTATTAAGGAAGCCGAAACGGCACTCGGAGCGGACGGGCGCATACTCGTACGCGAGAGCGGCACAGAGCCGCTGGTGCGGGTGATGATAGAGGGCAAGGACGCGGCATCGGTAGAGAAGTACACAAACATGATAGCGGACACTGTAAGGAAGGAATTCTGCAATGGCTAAGATACAGCGAGAGCTCTACGGCAGCTTCGATATGATACTGAACGCGATAGACAACGCCGTCAGAAGCGGGAGCATAAGCGCGTCGCTGGAGGATTCCTCGGATTTCTACGACAGGGATTCACGCTGCTCCGTGCGTGTCTATGAACGATACAGCTATATCGGGAACAACAGAGTGTCGCTGTCGGTGACGCTGTACGAGACAAGCGGACACGTTTACATCTCCGCGATAGCCTCCGGCGGCAGCCAGGCGCTGTTCTTCAAGATAAACACCTTCGGTGAGAGGGCTTTCCTCGATACGCTTCAAAACACTATCGACGCGTTCTCGTACCGATGACAGAGAGGAAAGAGAAATGGCAAAGATACAGAAGGAGCTTTACGGGGATTTCGACGACATCATCGCGGATATCCACGACGCTGTGGTCGGCGGGAGCGTGACGGGAGAGATGATAGAATCCTCCCAGTTCAAGGGGGCTGAAGCGCGCTGCTCGGTGATGATATTCGAGCGGTACAGCGCAATGTACCAGTCCCGTGTAACGCTGTCGGTGACGCTGTTTCAGACGGAGGGGAGAATATTCATCTCCGCCGCGGCGACCGGAGGCAGCTCCGCGAGATTTGTAAAGATAAACACGATACCGGAGGATTCGCTGCTTGAGGCTGTGCGTGTCGTGATACACTCCTACTCGAGACCGAAGCCGGAAGACGATGAAGAATAAAGATGAGAATAGCCGATAACTGGAAAGAATACAGACTGATAGACGCGTCGGGCGGCGACAGGCTGGAGAAATGGGGGAATGTCACCCTCATACGCCCCGATCCGCAGATAATATGGCAGAACCCCTCCCCCGCCCCGGAATGGGACGACGCGGACGCGAAATATATACGCTCTTCAAGCGGCGGCGGGAGCTGGGACTTTCGGAAGAAGCTCCCCGAAAGCTGGAGCATAAGGTACGGCGGGCTTACCTTTCTTGTAAAGCCCACCGGCTTCAAGCACACCGGGCTGTTCCCGGAGCAGGCGGTGAACTGGGAGCTATGTGATAGGCTGATACGCGGCGCCGGGAGAGAGATAAGCGTGCTCAACCTGTTCGCGTACACGGGGGGAGCTACCCTCGCCTGCGCAGCCGCGGGAGCGAAGGTGTGCCATCTCGACGCGGTGAAGAACATGGTGGAATGGGGCAAGGAGAACGCGCGGCTGTCAGGGCTTTCCGACAAGCCGATACGCTGGATAACCGATGACGCCATGAAATTCCTCGGGCGGGAGATACGCCGCGGGAACCGCTACGACGGCATTATCCTCGACCCACCGAGCTACGGGCGCGGCACGAACGGCGAGCTGTGGAAGCTGGAGGACTGCATTTACGAGCTCATGGAGCGCTGTACGGCGGTGCTGTCGGACAAGCCGCTGTTCCTGCTGCTGAACAGCTACACCACCGGGCTGTCGCCGTCGGTGATGTCCTACCTGCTGAAAATGACGGTGGGACAGAAGTACAAGGCAGAGATAAGCGCGGAGGAGATAGGCTTGCCGGTAGAGCGGACGGGAATGGCGATACCCTGCGGGAACACAGCTATTGCGCTGTTTGAATAGAGAAATACACGAGCAAAAGAAAGACAACAAATGGAAAACATAATCGAGATAAAAGGACTTGAATTTGAATACAGAGAGTACGACGAGAACGGCGAGCTCGAAAGCACGAACCCCGTCCTGCACGGCATAGACCTTACCGTGCCGAAGGGGCAGTTCCTCGCCGTGCTCGGGCATAACGGCTGCGGGAAATCCACGCTGGCGAAGCACCTAAACTGCATTCTTACGGCTACCGCGGGACAGGTGCTGATAAACGGCATGGACGCGGCGGACGACGATAATCTCTTCGAGATACGGCAGACTGTGGGCATGGTGTTCCAGAACCCCGACAATCAGCTTGTCGCGACTGTGGTGGAGGAGGACGTGGCATTCGCACTCGAGAACCTCGGTGTACCGCCCGCGGAGATACGCGAAAGAGTGGACGAGGCGCTGCGGGTCGTGGATATGTACGAATACCGCGAGCACTCGCCGCACCAGCTCTCCGGCGGACAGAAGCAGCGCGTCGCTATCGCGGGGATACTCGCTATGAAGCCTGACTGCATCGTGCTCGACGAGCCGACGGCTATGCTCGACCCGAAGGGACGCGCAGAGGTCATGTCCACGATAGAGCTGCTCAACGAGCAGGGCGTTACGATAGTGCTGATAACCCACTATATGGACGAAGCCTGCCGTGCCGACAGAGTTATCGTAATGGACGACGGAAATATCATAATGGACGACGTGCCGAGGAACATCTTTTCCCGGGTGGAGGAGCTGAAAGCCCACGCCCTCGATGTGCCGCAGGTAACGGAGCTTATGTACAGGCTCAGAAAGAACGGGCTTGACGTGCCGCTCACTGTCATTACCGAGGAGGAGTGCGCGGAAGCGCTCACGAAACTCCCGCACACGGATAAGACCTTCCCGAAGCGCGAGCCGCAGCCGGAAAATGACAGAATACCTTACGCCGCGGAGGTGAAGAACCTCACCTACAAATACAGCGTCGGCACTCCCTTCGAGTCCACCGCCGTTGACAACGTAAGCGTCAGCATTCGCAAGGGGCAGTTCGTGGGCGTTATCGGGCACACGGGAAGCGGCAAATCCACGCTGATACAGCACCTGAACGGGCTGCTGAAGCCCACCTCCGGCGAGATATTCATAAACGGGCGGAATATATGGGACAAGGACGCCGACATACGCTCGGTGCGGTTTATGGCGGGACTGGTGTTCCAGTACTCGGAGTATCAGCTTTTCGAGGAGACGGTGTACAAGGATATCGCCTTCGGTCCCAAAAACATGGGACTGTCGGAGGAGGATATCGACAAGAGGGTGCGGGAGGCAGCGGCGGCTATGGGACTGTCGGAGGAGCTGCTGAAGCGCTCGCCGTTCGACCTGTCTGGCGGACAGAAGCGCAGAGCCGCTCTCGCGGGGGTCATCGCCATGAAGCCGGAGATACTGATACTTGACGAGCCGGCGGCGGGACTTGACCCGAAGGGCAGAGACACGGTGCTCGACGAGATAAAGGAATACCACCGCAGCTCGGGGACAACGATACTTCTGGTATCGCATTCCATGGAGGACATCGTGAAGTACGCGGAGAAGATACTCGTGATGAACAGAGGGAGGCTTTTCTGCTACGAGGACACAGACACGGTGTTCAGCCATACTAAGGAGCTTAAACAGATAGGGCTCGGGATTCCGCAGATATCCCGTCTGTCGCACCTGCTGAAGGACGGCGGCATGGATATCGGAGACGACATATATACGATAGACAGAGCAGAAGAAAGAATACTGGAGATAACGAAGGCAAATGCTTAATGACATAACGATAGGGCAGTTTTTCCCGGGAAATTCCGTGATACACAGAATGGACAGCCGCTTCAAGATCGTACTGGAGATCGTGATAGTGGTGATACTGTTCGCCGCGCAGAATTTCATAGGACTGGGACTTGCGTGCTTTTTCATACTGATGATATACGCGGCTTCGGGAATAAGCTTCAAGCTGATGCTGAAGAGCCTGAAACCGATAGTGCCGATAATACTTTTCACGGCTGTACTGAATCTTATCTTTGTAAAGGGAGACGGCGACCCGCTCATAAGCTTCTGGGTCATCAGCATATACCGGAAGGGACTGGAGACCTCGGCATTCATGCTGCTGCGCATCGTGTTCCTGATAATCGCGATGTCGCTGCTCACCTACACGACCTCGCCGATCGTGCTGACCGACGCGATAGAGAGCCTGATGTCGCCGCTGAAAAAGGTGAAGTTCCCGGTGCACGAGCTGGCGATGATGATGACGATAGCGCTGCGGTTCATACCCACCCTCATCGAAGAGACAAACAAGATAATGATGGCGCAGAAGGCACGCGGAGCGGCTCTTGACACCGGCGGGCTGATAAAGCGCGCCAAAGCGATGGTGCCGATACTGGTACCGCTGTTCATCAGCGCCTTCAAGCGCGCAAACGAGCTCGCCACAGCAATGGAGTGCCGCTGCTACCGCGGCGGTGAGGGGCGCACACGCCTCCGCCAGCTGAGGTTCACCCGGCTCGATATCTACGCCGCCGGACTTACGCTTTGTGTGCTCGGCATGGTGATAATAGACAATATAGTATTCTGATCTGCTTATATGAGAAACTTAAAAGTACGCATAGCATACAACGGCACAGCCTACCACGGCTGGCAGCGGCAGAACAACAACATAACGGTACAGCAGGTCATCGAGGAGCGCATGGGGCGGATACTGAATACGCTCGTGACGGTTCACGGCTGCTCGAGGACGGACGCGGGAGTGCACGCGAGAGAGTTCTGGTTCAGCACACGGACAGAGAGCGCTATCCCCTGCTCCGGGCTTATGAAAGCGATGAACGCGCTGCTGCCGGACGATATCGCGGTGCTCTCCTGCGAGGAGGCGGACGAGGATTTCCACGCGCGCTTCTCCGCAAAGGGAAAGGAATACGTCTACCTTATCAACAACGCTCCGCAGAAGGACCCCTTCGGGTACGCCCTTGCGCTGTTCTATCCGTACAGACTGGATGAGGCGAGACTCGACAGGGCGGCAAAGCTGCTGGTCGGGACGCACAATTTCGCGGCTTTCTGCAAGGCTGAGGCTAAGGAGCACCTCTCCACTACAGTCCGTACGATATGGGACGCGGGTGTAAGGCGTGACGGCGACACGGTCACTGTCACGGTGAGCGGAGACGGGTTCCTGCACAATATGGTGCGGATAATCGTGGGGACCCTCATATACATCAACGAGGGCAAACGCACGGAGGACGACATTATCCGCTCGCTCGACACGGGAGAAAGAGATATGGCGGGGATAACGATACCGCCGCACGGACTTTATCTGAACAGGGTGTTCTACACCGAGAAGGAAACAGAGATCAATGAAAATTCTTGAAAGCGAGGAGATCAGGAACAGCACCCGACATCAGTCGGAAGGCAATACCACCGATCTCTCAAGGTACAGGGCAAAGGAAAAGAAAAAAGAAAAGGCTAAGGCGCGCAACAGGCTTATCATCAAGCTCGTCATCATTATCGTGCTCGTCATCGCAGCCGCTGTGGTGTGGCTGAACGCCGAGAAGATATTTGAGCCGTTCAGAGGCATCGCTTCGCAGATAGATACCAAGACCTCCCTCGACGCGGGCTTTCCTATCGAGCTGCCCGCAAGCGGAGACTACGCCTTCGACAGAATGGGCGACGGGTTCTCGCTGCTGACGGATACCTACCTGTTCATGTACGACACCGACGGCGCGCAGGTGTTCGCGCTCAAGCACGGATACAGCAATCCCGAAAAGACTTTGAGCAGCAAGCGCATAATGCTGTACGACAAGGCGGGCTACAAGTTCGGCATGTACAGCCGCACAAGCCTGCTGTTCCAGCACGCCACCGACGACAAGATAGTTTACGCCTCGGTCGGGAGCGATAACCTTGCCGCTGTGGTAACACGCTCGGACAGATACTCGAATATCCTGTATGTGTATGACGACGGAGGAAACTGGAAATATACCCGCAAATTCGCGGACGAGAGCGTTATGCAGGCAGCCTTCGTGGGCGACGGCGAGCACATGATAGTATCGACCTTGAGCTCAATGGGCGGCGATATAATCTCGAACTTCTACAAATTCTCGATAAAGAACCCCGAGGGGAATGTCTGGAAATATACCCTCCGCAGCAACAGCCTTCCCTGTGAGCTGTACGCGGACGAAAAGAACGTGATAGCTGTGTGCGACAACACGGTGATATCCCTCGGCTGCGACGACGGCATACTGAACGGGAGCTACCCGTACAGCGGAAAGCTCCGCGACGCGGTGATAAACTCCGACCATATACTGCTGCACTACGAGGACATCTCAGCGAACAGGCACATCGCGATGGTGCTCGATCCGCAGGCGGAGGCTTCCACCCTCGTCACTATAAACTCGAGCACTGTGGATATGGCTATGGACGACAGCGGCATATATATTCTCGACGGCACGAAGCTCCATATCTACGACTTCATGCTGACGGACGATACGGAAGTACCGGTGGCGAACGAGGGCTATTCGGACTTCGTGAAGATAGGCAATGAGATATTCCTCATGGGTTACAGAAATATAGATAAGACAGAGCTTAACTCAGCGCAGAGCGAGAGCAGCGACTGACGAATAAAGGAGATAATATGGGAAGTGAATTTTTCTGGTTTCTCGACCTGCTGACGCTGGCGATAATCGTGGTGTATCTGTACCGCGGCGGCAAAAAGGGAGCCGTGGGAGTGCTGATAAGCGCGATAGCGGCGATAGTCGCGTTCATCGCGGCATTCGTGCTGACGGGACCCGTCACAGAGAAGCTGTACGACAGGTTTATCCGCGACAAGGTCGAGGTGTATATCGACCGGAGCATCGATAATGCAATGGGCGGCGAGGTCATAGACGGACTGTCGCAGCTCGATATGTCAAAGACTGTGATAAAGGGCGTACCGCTGCCTGAAATAGCGGTGGAGTACGACGAGACAGGAAAGACTGACATCGACCTGTCCTCGGTGGACCTGACGGAGACGGGGATAGAGAACGTTGACCTGACGATGTTCGGGATAGGCGAGGGGTTCGACTTCTCCTCCCTCAAGCCGGGACTTGTGACGGTGACGAAGGACGAGGTGGAGAAGTACGGTATCGAAAATGTGGTACTGGCGAGAGTGATATCCGACAACATCACCTCGGACAAGATAGACAAAGCCTTCGAGGAGATCGGGGACACCCTCTCGGGGACTGTCGCCTCGGGACTGAAGGACTTCGGCAGGGATCTCTCGAACGGCAGCAGGGACGCGGTATATAATGTGGTGGCTTCGGTCGTGACCGCGGCAGACGCGGACTACGGCGGGCAGATAATGGACAGCATCGTGACGCCGACTGTGCTGCCGCCGCTGAAAATAGCGGTGTTCCTGTTGTTATTCGCGCTGGTGCTGCTGATACTGAACATTATAGCGAGCGTCACAAAGCTGGTGAACCGTATCCCCGTGGCGGGAACGGCGAACAGGGTGATAGGCGCTGTGCTCGGGACAGCGGAGGGCGTGATAGTGATACTGATAATCTGCCTGGTGATAAAATTCCTTATATCGCTGCTGGGAAACTCGCTCGTATTCATAAACGAGCCTACGATAGAAAAGACATTCATTTTCAGGTACCTGTATGAGCTCGACCCGCTGACGATAACGGGGATAGGGAGCTGAACGGTGCTCATCGGAAAACAGATAACAGCAAAGGAGAAACGAATATGGATATGATATGCTCAAGATGCCGCAAGAGACCGGCTGTGGTATTCATGTCGGGTATGAGCGGCACCCAGAAGTTCGAGAACGGCTACTGCCTCAAGTGCGCGAAGGAGCTCGGCATTCCGCAGGTGGACAACTACCTCAAGCAGATGGGACTGTCGGACATAGACCTTGACGCCGACCCCACGCAGTGGTTCGGGAACAGGTTCGGACAGGACACTCCCGACTATGACGAGATCGAGGACGGCAGCGACGAGGATGAGGACGACGAGCCCGATGATGACGAGGACGACGATAACGCGCTCATCATCAAAGAAGAGGACAATGACGACGAGACCGATGAGGACGAGAACGACCGCGTTGACGGCTTCAAGCAGGGCGGCACTATGCCGGCGTTCTTCCAGCGCTTCTTCGAGAGTCCCGCGAATAACGCCTCCGTCAGCAACGGGAGCAGTGACGACAATGCCTCCCGCTCCTCGCGAAAGGAACGGGAGAAGAAGAAAAGACAGGCGGAAAAGCACCGCAAGTTCCTTGATACCTTCTGCACAAACCTCACCGACCGCGCCCGCAGCGGAAAGACTGACCGCATCATAGGACGTGACCGCGAGATCGAGCGCGTGATACAGATACTCTCCCGCCGCACCAAGAACAATCCCTGCCTCATAGGTGAGCCGGGCGTCGGCAAGACCGCTATCGCCGAGGGCATCGCACAGCGCATCGCTGAGGGGAACGTGCCGTTCAGGCTCCGGGACAAGGAGCTCTACCTCCTCGACCTTACGGCACTGGTAGCGGGCACCCAGTTCAGGGGACAGTTCGAGAGCCGCGTAAAGTCGCTCATCGAGGAGATAAAGATAAACGGCAATATCATCATCTTCATCGACGAGGTGCATAACTTAGTCGGCACCGGCGACAGCGACGGCACAATGAACGCCGCGAATATGTTCAAGCCAGCTCTCTCCCGCGGAGAGCTGCAGGTCATAGGCGCCACCACCTTCAACGAGTACCGCAAGCATATCGAAAAGGACGCGGCTCTTGAGAGGCGCTTCCAGCCAGTGACCGTCAACGAGCCTACCATTGACGAGACCGCGGAGCTGCTCCGAGGGATAAAGGGCTACTACGAGGAGCACCACAGGATAAAGATAGACGATTCGCTGATAAAGCCGTGCGTGACGCTGTCGGAGCGCTATATCACCGACCGTTACCTTCCCGACAAGGCGATAGACCTGCTGGACGAGGCTGCGGCGTGCGCGAGCATACGAAGCGCAGATCTCACCGCCTACGAGGTCTGCCTGAAGAAGGCTAAGGAGCTCGACGAGCGGGAATCCGACCTCGCCTCCGAAAAGGAGCCCGACTACGCAAAGCTTGCCGAGGTAAAGACCGAGAAGGCTAAGAACAACGCCGAGATAGAGCGCCTGAAGCCGCTGGCGGAGAAGGTGCGGCTCACCTCCGCCGACCTCTCGACGGTCATTGAGATGTGGACGGGCATACCCGCAAAGAAGATAATGGAGACGGAGTTCAAGAAGATCTCCCGTCTCGAGGATATACTCAAGGAGAAGATAATCGGACAGGACGAGGCGTGTGAGAAGGTCGCCAAGGCGGTTAAGCGCTCCCGCGTCAACCTTACCACCAAGCGCCGTCCCGCGTCCTTCATCTTCGTGGGACCCACCGGCGTCGGCAAAACGCAGCTGGTGAAGGTGCTGGCGGAGGAGCTGTTCAGCGGGGTCGAGCCTTTGATACGCCTTGATATGTCGGAGTACATGGAGAAGCACAGCGTCTCCAAGATAATCGGCTCGCCTCCCGGATATGTGGGCTTCGACGACGCGGGACAGCTCACCGAGAAGGTACGCCGCCGTCCCTACTCCGTGATACTCTTCGACGAGATAGAAAAGGCTCACCCCGACGTGATGAATATACTGCTCCAGATACTCGATGAGGGCAGGATCAGCGATTCCCACGGCAGGAAGGTCAATTTCGAGAACACTCTCATCTGCATGACCTCAAACGCGGGCTCCTCCACCGGAGAATCGGGAATGGGCTTCGGCAAGACGACGGGAGACCTCTCTAAAGAGAAGGCTATGAAGGCGCTCAAGGAATTCCTGCGCCCGGAGTTTCTCGGACGTGTGGACGAGGTAGTGGTATTCTCGCCGCTCACCGAGGAGAACTACGCCGATATCGCGAAGCTCCAGCTCGCGGACACCGCTGCCGCGCTCGCGGAGAACGGCACCGCCCTGAATATCGATGACGCTGTGTACAGGTATATCGCCCATAAGGCTCACGGCGGCAAATACGGCGGACGCGATATACTGAAGGTGATACGCGAGGAGGTCGAGGACCCGATAGCCGAGCTCCTGATAAACACGGAGACAGAGGGTGACAAGACCATAGAGCTGTCGGCGGACGAAAACGGAATATCGGTAAAGCTGGGGTAATATAATAATATGAAAACGGCGATAATAACCGGCGGGACGGGCGCGATAGGCAAGGCGCTGGTCGCGGAATTCGCGGCGGACTATTCGGTGGTGTTCACCTATAACAGCAGCACGGAGACCGCCGGGGAGCTGCGGGAGCGGTACGGAGCGCAGCCCGTCAGGTGCGGCTTCGGCGAGCCGGGAGCTCTGCGGGCGCTCGACCCGTACACCGCCGACTGCTCCCTGCTGATAAACAACGCGGGGATATCGCAGATAAAGCTGCTCGGGGACACCACCGACGAGGAGTGGCAGAGAATGACGGACATCGACCTAACCGCTCCCGCACTGCTGACACGCGAGGTCTGCCGCGGAATGATACGGCGGCACGAGGGCTGCGTCATCAACATCTCCTCGGTGTGGGGAGTGCACGGCGCGTCCTGCGAGGTGGCGTACTCGGCGGCAAAGGCGGGGCTTATCGGCTTCACGAAAGCCCTCGCCAAGGAGCTGGGACCCTCGGGCATACGCGTGAACTGCATCGCGCCGGGAGTGATAGACAGCCCCATGAACGGACACCTCACGCCCGGAGAGCTGAAAGAGCTGATCGACGCCACGCCGCTCTGCCGTCTCGGCAAGCCGGAGGACATCTCCCACGCGGCTCGCTTCTTTGAAAGCAATACCTTCACGACGGGTCAGGTGCTCGGCGTGGACGGGGGTTTTTATTGATAAAATAAAAAGAGGTATAAAACAATGGAAGTATCTGAAAAAGAAATGCTGCGAAGGCTCTCAAACTGCCTCATCACTAACGAAAAGCTCATCTACCCCGTGTTCGGGGCGGTGAAGAGACAGCAGGCAAAGCTGTCCTCAAAGGCGGCGGATATGGCGTACATAGCGCTGACCTCGCTGGACAGACTGCTGCTGTACAGATTTGACGAGTATTCGAGCTACGTCGAGTTCTACACCTTCGATACCCTGATGATGGGCGATGTTTCCGCCACAGGCAGCGGGCAGTACATCATAGAGCTCAGCTTCCTGACGGAGAAGGGCACAAAGGATATACAGATCGTCTACCCTTCAAAGGTAAACGGACGTGATTTCCCGCATCAGGAGATAAACGCGAGCCTTCTTTATACAGAGATCGACATGAAGATAGGATAAGGAGAACGGATTTGGATAAATTCAGCGAGCTTCGGAGCAGATACGGCACCTTCATCTACCACGGCTATGACATCAACGACGAGGGCTTCTCTTTCCGCTTCACCATAGGGGAGTATGAGTTTGTACCCGCTTGGAAGTGGAACGGGCTTACAGTGCCCGGGGGCATGGACAGAGAGCTGATAGAGTACATCGTCTTTTCCATAGGAATGACGGAGCTGGTCAGCTACTGGAAGTGCGCCTGCCCGCCCAAGGTACTGGTGAAGTGCGGCGCGCTGAACGAGGAGCAGATACGGTGGTGGAAGAAGCTGTACTTTGGCGGGCTGGGTGAATTTTTCTACCGCAACGGCATACAGACCGACTTCGAGAGCTTCATGACCATTGAGGCGGAGCGCTCCGACGTTCCCGCCTTCAAAGACCCGTACACAGGCGAGCGCAGGGGCGCGCTCATACCGGTGGGCGGCGGAAAGGACAGCGTCGTGACGCTGGAGCTGCTCGGCGGTATGAGAGAGGATAATCTCTGCTACACGATA
Organism: uncultured Ruminiclostridium sp.; assembly: GCA_905235805.1. Taxonomy (GTDB): domain Bacteria; phylum Bacillota; class Clostridia; order Oscillospirales; family Ruminococcaceae; genus Ruminiclostridium_E. The sequence continues at coordinate 26,617 of CAJOMV010000024.1, read as the reverse complement.
AATCCGCACAAGACAACGACGGAATGCGCTCTCGCGGCAGGCTACCCAGAGGAACGGATAGTCGGCTTCAAGCGCTCGATACACCCGGAGCTCTTACGGCGCAATGCCGACGGCTGGCTCAACGGGCATACCCCCTTCTCGGCGATAGTCGCGTTCTCCTCGTACCTCGCCGCCGTGATAACGGGAAAGAAATACATCGCCCTCTCAAATGAGAGCAGCGCGAACGAGGGCAATGTCAGCGGTACGGGAGTGAACCACCAGTACAGCAAGAGCACCGAGTTCGAGCGGGATTTCCGGGAATACTGCGAAAAGTGGCTGACTGTGCCGCCGGAGTATTTCAGCCTGCTGCGCCCGTGGAGCGAGTGGCAGATAGCGAAGAAATTCGTCACCTACCCGAAGTACCTGGGTATCTTCCGAAGCTGCAACGTCGGCTCAAAGACCGACTCGTGGTGCGGGAAGTGCGCGAAGTGCCTGTATGTGTACATCATGCTGGCGGCGTTCCTCGACGACGGGGCGCTTGTCCCGATCTTCGGCTCGGATATGCTGGACAGCGCGGAGTTTGAGGGGCTGTTCAACGGGCTGGTGTACGCGGACTTCGACAAGCCCTTCGAGTGCGTGGGGACACGCGCGGAGATACGGCTCGCGCTGTACAGGGCGTACAAGCGCAGAGAGGGCGGAAGGATCCCGCTGCTGCTTGACAAATATATAAAGGAGGAGCCCGACGAGCCGGAGTCACTGGACGGTCACTTCGACAGCGACAACTTCGTACCGGCGGAATTCATAGGGCTGCTGAAGGAATAATATGAGCCTGTTTTACGAAAAACTGCGGAACTTCTTCGACGGGAAGAGCGTGCTTATCCTCGGCTTCGGAAGAGAGGGCAGATCCACCCTGCGGCTGCTGAAGCAGTGGGGCTGCAATGTGACCATAGCCGACAGGAACGATGTTTCTTGCCCCGAAACAGAGGGTATCGAGGTCGTATACGGCGAGCACTACCTCGACCGTCTCGGGGAATTCGACGTCATAATGAAGGCGCCCGGGATAGCGCTGTTCAACGATGTGACGGACGACATAAAGGCGCGGATAACAAGTCAGACCGACCTGCTGCTGCGATACCGCACAAACCCCATAATAGGCATTACCGGCACAAAGGGCAAATCGACGACCTCGAGCCTCATATACCATATCCTCACCCGCTGCGGGAAAAACGCGGTGCTCATCGGCAATATCGGGGTGCCGCCGCTGGACTGCGCGGAGGAGCTTGACAGCGACACTATCATCGTGTGCGAGATGTCCTGCCACCAACTCGAATATGTGCAGGCTTCACCCGATACGGCGATCTACCTGAACCTGTTCGAGGAGCACCTCGACCATTATGTTGACTTTAACGCGTACAGGCTCGCCAAGGAGAACATCTATAAGCTCCAGAGCGCGGACGGCACCCTGATCATAAACAAGTCCCTGCTGCCCGCAAAAACAGCCGCGCACGTCATTTCCGCGAGCCTTGACGAGCCTGCCGACATCTGCGTTGACGGGAACGATATCGTGATACGCGGAAAAAGGTACAGCGGCGTGAGGACAAAGCTCCTCGGGCGGCACAATCTCTACAATATCGGGATAGCAATGTGCGCCGCGCAGCAATACGGCTGCACGGACAGGGATATGCTTGACGCAGTCGCGTCCTTCGACGGGCTCAGACACAGGCTCGAGAATGTGGGGACGGTGAACGGAGCGGAGTATATCAACGACAGCATAAGCACCTGCCCGAGCACCGCTATAGCCGCGGTCAGAGCCTTCGGCAAGGTCGATACCATTATCATCGGCGGCATGGACAGGGGCATAGACTACACCGAGCTCGTGGATTTCCTCAACCCCTCGGATATCGCGAACATCATTCTCCTCCCCGACAGCGGGCATAAGATAATGCCGCTGCTCGACGGGACTGCTCATACCGTTTACAAGGCTTCCGACATGAGGGACGCTGTGGGATACGCGAAAAAGGTCACGAAGGTACGCTGTATCCTCTCCCCCGCTGCCGCAAGCTATGAGTTCTACAAGAATTTCGAGGAGCGCGGGGATGATTTCCGCAGTCTTGTGAACAACACATAAAAAATTTTTTTCGGAATTTTCAAAATGTCATTGAATGTCACACCAAAATGTGCTATTATGTTATCGTAGACCGATATGGGAAAACCATACCGGTCTATTTTATTATACCGGAAAAGGGGGGATAGAATGTCTGCGGCAGGCAGAAAAAAGATAGCCGGAAAGACGGAGATACTGGAGTTCCTGACCGATGTGATGAGGAACGGGGAGCTCTCCGAGAAGGAACGGCTCGCCGCGGCGTTCAGGCTCGCGAGGTATCTCGGGCTTGAGGGAAAGGCTGCGGACGATGATGAGGATGGACTTCCGAAGGTGGTGATATACGACGGCACCGACAAAAATAAACTTCCTTGACCTTATAGCTCCGTCGTTTCACACCGTCCACCGCGATATCGGGGAGAATGCGCACACTCACTACGCACTCTGCGGCGGACGCGGCAGCTGCAAATCATCGTTCGCAAGTCTGGAGGTCGTGCGGGGGATAATGGCGGACAGGGACGCCAATGCCTGCGCAATTCGGAAGATCGGCAAAAATCTCCGCGAGAGCGTGTTCGAGCAGCTCCTGTGGGCGATAGACAAGCTCGGGGCAAGCGACCTATGGGACAGTCGCGTGAGTATCCCCGAGCTCGTTTACAAGCCCACAGGACAGAAGATACTCTGCAAGGGCGCGGACGAGCCGAGGAAGTTCAAGTCCGTCAAGATCTCATCGGGGTACATCAAGTACATCTGGTACGAGGAGGCGGACGAGTTCGGCGGCTTCGAGGAGCTGGACATGATAAACCAGTCCCTCATGCGGGGGAACGGGGATTTCGTGTGCCTGTACACCTACAATCCCCCGCGGTCGGCGGCAAGCTGGATAAACTTCGGGTTCGGCAAGCCCCGACCGGACAGGCTCCTGCACAGGAGCGACTACCGCGATGTGCCGGAGGAGTGGCTCGGGCGTGCATTTCTCGCGGAGGCGGAATACCTGAAGCAGTCAGACCCGCGGCGCTACGCGAACGAGTACCTCGGGGAGATAACCGGAACAGGCGCGGAGGTTTTCACAAATGTCACTCTCGAGCCGATATCCGCGGAGAGCATCGGTTCCTTCGACCGCACCTACCGCGGCATTGACTGGGGCTACGGCGCCGACCCGTTCGTGTACATCGGGACGGCTCTCGAAAACTCTGGACGGCGGCTGTACATCTTCGAGGAGTTCTACCGGTGCGGGGCGCGCTTTGACGAGATCGCGAAGGCGATACGGACACTGAACACCCGCAATATGCCGATCACCGCCGACAGCGCCGAGCCCCGCTCCAACGACGAGCTGCGCGCCCGGGGCTTTGCGATACGCGCGGCAAAGAAGGGACAGGGCTCTGTGGAATACGGCATACGCCGTCTCTGCGACCTCGACCGTATCATCATCGACCCGCTGCGCTGTCCGAACGCCGCCAGGGAATTCACCGGCTACAAGCTGGTAAGCGACGGGAACGGCGGCTTTCGCAGCGGCTATCCGGACAAGGACAATCACACCATAGACGCGGTACGATACGCACTGGAGGACAAATTCTCCCGCAAGAACGTGAAGGTCATCGACCGCAGTAAATTAGGCATCTGACAAAGGAGGATAATACAATGTTCACAATACCCGCAGATACACAGTTAACACCGAAGCTCGCGGTGCAGTTCATACTCAAGCACTCGCTCGGGAATGACAGGCTCGACCGCCTTTACAGCTACTACATCGGCGAGCACAAGATACTTGACCGCGCCAAGAGCCGCAACGCAGCCAACAACCGTCTCGTCTGCAACCACGCGAAATACATCACCGACTGTACGACAGGCTATTTCCTCGGTTCCCCGGTGAAATACTACAGCCGCAGCGGAAAGGACATCTCGCAGATAAAGGACGTTCTCAAGCGCTGCGACAGCGAGACGCAGGACATCGACCTCGCACGGTACGGCTCGGTATTCGGGGTGTCATACGAAATGCTCTACCTCGACGGCGACAGCAATATCAAGCTCGCGAGCTTAGACCCGCGCAGCGCCTTCGTGGTTTACGACGACACCGTCGATATGAAGCCGATGTTCGGTGTGTACTATATGCCGCTCATGAACGCAGACGGCATCAAGTCGGGCTACCGCATATATCTCTGTGACAAGGACACTGTGACCGAATTCTTTACCACAGTGTCCTTTTCAATTACAAAGGTATGCGAGCCGTATGAGCATTTCTTCGGGGGCGTTCCGATAATCGAATACTACAACAACTGGGACAGACAGGGCGATTTCGAGCAGGTGACCACCCTCATAGACGCGTATAACACCCTTCAGTCCGACCGCGTCAACGACAAGGAGCAATTTGTGGACTCCATACTCGTCATCAAGGGGCAGGTGCTCGGCGATACCGAGGAGGAGGAGAACAGCACATACAGCGCTATCCGCAAGTACGGCGTCATGACTATCGATGATACCGGCGACGCGAAGTGGCTCACCCGCCAGTTTGACGAGAGCTCGGTCGATATACTCCGCAAATCCCTCGAGAACGATATCCATAAGTTCAGCGGTGTTCCCTGCATGAACGACGAGAGCTTCTCCGGCAATACCTCGGGCGTGGCTATGAAGTATAAGCTCCTCGCCTTCGAGCAGATGACAAAGATAAAGGAGCGCTATTTCACCGAGGGTCTGCGTATCCGCCTCACCCTCATCGCGAACGCGCTTTCCGTCCTAGGTTACAGCAAGCCCGACGTGGGCGATATCGGTATCCAGTTCACCTATAACCTCCCCGAGAATGAAGCTGAGAAGGCAGAGACTGTCAGCCTCCTCAAGGACATCCTCACTACCGAACAGCTCATCAAGCTCCTGCCGTATGATATAGAGTAAGCCTCATATCTTCGCTTGCGCTCGAGTCTTGGGGAAAACCCCTTTCAAAAAACTTTAATTGCTGCGCGTGCACCTGAATAGGGTGTGCGCTTATCTAAGGGCAGAGCAGATAGCTCTGTCCTTTTTTTATTTGTGCAGGAACTCTACCTGAGACGAAATAAAACGAGACCCAAATCTTGACATTTTGTCTCCGAAAGTATATAATATAAATTGGTATATTATGTACAGGAGAACTGCAATATGATAGAAACAGTCACAATAGACAGCATAGAAGGGATCATGAAGCTGATATCGGAGCAGAAGTACAACAGCGATATCAACAGAGTGCGAAGCCCATACTTCTACCGGGGTATGCCCGACGCTTCCTATAAGCTCACCACAAGCCTGCGGCTCAACTGCAAGCATATGCACAAGGAACTCGAGCCGTCGGTGCTGCGGAACTTCAACAAATACGCGTGTATCGAAGACCCGACGCTCAATTCCTCGATATGGAAGCAGATGATGATAGGACAGCACCACGGGCTGCCGACACGGCTCATGGACTGGACATACTCGCCGCTGATAGCACTGCACTTCGCCTGCACCGAGAACAATTTCGACAAGCTCGACAAGCGGGACTGCGTTGTGTGGCGGTTCGATATGAAGAACGCGAACAAGACCCTCCCCAGCCGCTACCGTGCCGCGCTGAAAAAGGAGAGGGCTTTCATCTTCTCGGTCGATACCCTGACCTCGGTGGTGGACAGCATCGAGCAGTACGACATAGATATGGGCGCGGAGGCGTTCGTGAATATCGAGCCTCCCTCCGTCGATCAGCGAATAATCAACCAGTATTCCTTCTTCTCAATAATCCCGTCGGGCATGGAGGATATCGAGGAATACCTCGACAAGTATACCGAAAACACGATGAGATACATAATAAAGAAGGAGATACGGTGGCAGGTGCGCGACCTGCTCGATCAGTTCAATATCAGCGAGCGAATTCTCTACCCCGGTCTCGACGGGCTCTCACGTTCCCTCGCAAGACACTACTTCGTGCGGACACCGCAGGATAATAACAAAAAGTGATAGGAGCAGCAAATGAAGATCGTTCTTGAAAACCTGACAAAAAGATTTCCTAACCGCAACAAAAAGGGCGGTGCCGATGTCGTCGCGGTGGATAACTTCAATTTTGAGATACCCGACGGAAAGCTCATAGGACTGCTGGGACCCTCCGGCTGCGGCAAGAGCACCTGCCTCAACCTGATATCGGGACTGGAAACGCCCACCGAGGGAAGGATATACTTCGACGGCGAGGATATAACCGACCTGCCCGCCGAAAACCGCGGAGTGGGACTTGTGTTCCAGAGCTACGCGCTGTACCCGCACCTGACGGTGCTGCGGAACATCACCTTCCCGCTGGAGAACCTGAAGGGCGAAAAGAAAATGAACCGCCACGAAATGGACGAGAAGGCTCTCGAGGCTGCAAGGCTGGTGCAGATAGACGGGCTGATGGAGCGCAAGCCGAATGAGCTGTCGGGCGGTCAGCAGCAGCGCGTGGCTATCGCGAGAGCGCTGGTGAAAATGCCGAGAGTGCTGCTCCTCGACGAACCGCTCTCAAACCTCGACGCGAGACTGCGCCTCCAGACCCGGGAGGAGATACGCCGCATTCAGCGTGAGACCGGTATAACCACCATATTCGTCACCCACGACCAGGAGGAGGCTATGAGCATCTCCGATATGATAGTCGTGATGAAGGACGGCGTGATACAGCAGATAGACAAGCCGCAGAACGTGTATAACGACCCGAAGAACCTGTTCGTCGCGAAGTTCCTCGGCACTCCCGCTATCAATGTGTTCGTGGGGAGCGTGAAGGCGGAAAGGCTGTACATAGGCGACGACGAGGTGATGACTGTAAGCGGCGCTCCCGACGGGAACGTGTATATCGGCGTAAGACCCGAGGGATTTGTTCCAGACGATAACGGCGGGCTTAAATGCAAGCTAAGCGGTATAGAGATCATGGGACGTGATACGAGCATACTCTCCACCCACTACGCTCACGAAGGCGACACTATCCGCGCTATCGTGGATTCCGAGGAGGCAACGCGGTTCACTGAAGCAAATGACGCTTCCGGGAACGGGACGGCTGATAAGCCAGGTGAAGTGAGCTTCTCACTGAAGCCGCGGAAGGTGTATCTGTTCGACCGCGTGACGGAAGAACGCGTTTACTGTAAGACAATATAACGGAGGCTGTATGAAGAATAACGGTTCAAAGGCGTGGCTGTACCTGCTGCCCGCGCTGCTGTTTCTCGGGGCGTTCATGGTATATCCGCTGATAGATGTTCTGATATACTCGGTGGAGGAGGGCTACAACTCCGCGTCGCAGTCGTACTACGACGTGGGACTGTACAACTACTCCTATGTACTGCACGACCCGTACTTTCTGCAGGCGCTAAGAAACACGTTCCTGCTGGTCATAATAACCGTGCCGCTGTCAACGGGGACAGCGCTGCTGATATCACTGGGATTAAGCTCGATAAAGAAGCTCCGCAACCTGTTCCAGACGATCTATTTTCTGCCCTATGTGACGAACACGCTCGCTGTGGGTCTGGTATTCATGATACTGTTCAAAAAGACCGCCTATACCGACGGACTTGTGAATGTGCTTATCAACCTGTTCGGCGGCGAGTCGGTGGACTTCATAGACGGACCGTACTGGGCTAAGATGTTCGTGCTGTGCTTCTATACGATATGGGTGGTGCTGCCGTTCAAGATACTGATACTGACAAGCGCGCTCGCCTCGGTGAACGAGACGCTGTACAAGGCGGCTCGCATAGACGGTACCTCGAAGTTCAGGATATTCTATAAGATAACCCTCCCGATGATATCCCCGATGATATTCTACCTCGTGATAACGGGCTTTATCGGGGCGTTCAAGGCGTACAGTGACGCTGTGGCGCTGTTCGGGACAGACCTGAACGCCGCGGGCATGAACACTATCGTCGGGTATGTCTACGATATGCTCTACGGCGACAGCGGAGGATATCCGTCCTACGCCTCGGCGGCGGCGCTGATACTGTTCGTGATAGTGCTGACGATAACCGTAATAAACCTGATGATAAGCAGGAAGAACGTACACTATTAAGGAGCTGCTCTATGGATAAGAACAATACAGTAAAAAAGAAAAAATATATCCATGTCGGAGCGGTCATTGTATACATTCTGCTTTCGATATGGGCGATCGTGGTCATATTCCCGTTCTACTGGATGCTGCTGACCTCGGTGAAGAGCTACGCGGCGTACAGCACGGAATATATCCCGCAGTTCTTCACCGCCGCCCCTACCCTTGACAACTACACGGAGGCTTTCACGGCTGTACCGCTGGCGCAGTACTTCCTGAATACGCTGATATTCACTGTGCTCACAACAGGGATAATGATGATAGTGATAATCCCGGCGGCGTTCGCTTTCTCGCGGCTGGAATTCCGGGGGAAGAACCTGCTGTTCACACTGTTCCTGTCGCTGATGATGATACCGAACGAGCTTGTGATAATCACGAACTTCCAGACCATAACGGACATGGGGCTGCGCAATACCTTCACCGGTCTGATACTGCCGTCGGTGACCTCGGTGTTCTACATCTACCTGCTGAAGGAAAACTTCGAGCAGATACCCGACGAGCTGTACAAGGCGGCTAAGGTGGACGGCACCTCCGACTTCAAGTACCTCGTCAAGGTGATGATACCGATATGCAAGCCCACAGTGATAACGATAATGATACTCAAGGTGATAGAGTGCTGGAACTCCTACGTCTGGCCGCGGCTCATTACGGACGACAAGGCGTACTTCCTTGTGTCGAACGGTATCGAGGAGATACGCGAGAACGGCTTCGGCAGAGAGAATATCCCCGCCATGATGGCGGCTGTGGTGGTCATATCACTGCCTCTCATCGTCATATTCATCATATTCAGAAAGAAGATAATGGAGGGAGTATCGAGCGGAGGAACAAAGGGATAATGAGACTATTCGCAAAAAAAGCCGCGGCTCTGACAGCCTGCGTAATGGCACTCACAGCGCTCTCCGGCTGCCACGGGTCGAGGGAGACGAGCTCCTTCGAGATGCCCGCAGCCTTCGACGAGAGCAAGCCCATTGAGATAACCTTCTGGGCTAAGAACGACACCAACAAGACCCAGACGCAGATATATCAGAAGGCGATAGACGACTTCGAGGCGCTGTACCCGAACGTTACCGTCAATATGCGCCTGTACACCGACTACGGCAAGATCTACAACGACGTAATCACGAACATACCCACACAGACTACCCCGAACGTGTGCATCACCTACCCCGACCATATCGCGACTTATATGACGGGCGAGAATACGGTGGTACCGCTCGATGCGCTGTTCAGCGACCCGGAGTACGGGCTGGGCGGGAGCAGGGTGAAGTTCGACTCGCCCGCGTTCGATGAGCTGATACCCCAGTACATCGCGGAATGCAGGCTCTCGGGGCATTACTACGCAGTGCCGTATATGCGCTCGTCGGAGGCTTGCTACATCAACAAGACCATGGTGGAGCAGCTCGGGTACTCCGTTCCCGACGTGCTGACGTGGGACTATATATGGGAGGTCTCAGAGGCTGCCACCGCGAAGAACGCTGACGGCACCTTCGCTGTAAACGGGCAGAAGGTCATGATACCGTTCATCTACAAGTCCACCGACAATATGATGATAACCATGCTCCGCCAGCTCGGCGCTGATTACTCGGACGGAAGCGGCAATATCGGCATCTTCAGCGACACGACCAAGGACATACTCTATCAGATATCCTCCCATGTAAAGAGCGGAGCCTTCTCGACCTTCAAGATATCCAGCTACCCCGGCAATTTCCTCAACGCGGGGCAGTGCATATTCGCCATTGATTCCACCGCGGGAGCGACATGGATGGGTACACATGCCACTCACCACGATATCAGCGAGGACACGATAGTTGAGTTTGAGACTGTAGTGCGCCCGATACCGCAGTATGACACCGGCGACCCGAAGATGATATCACAGGGTCCGTCGATATGCCTGTTCAACAAGGAGGACCCGCAGGAGGTGCTCGCCTCGTGGCTGTTCATGCAGTTCCTGCTCACCGATGAGGTGCAGATGGCTTACGCGCAGACGGAGGGCTATATCCCCGTGACCACGAAAGCCCGCGAAAATCCCGCCTATACCGAATACCTGTCCCTCGGCGGCATTGATGACGACCTGTACTATCAGGTGAAGATCGACGCGACGAAAATGCTGCTCGACAATATCGGGAATACCTTCACCACTCCCGTATTCAACGGCTCCGCCTCTCTGCGCGACGCGGCTTCGCAGCTCATAGAGAGCACCGCGAAATCCACCCGCCGCAAGGAGACCATAGATGAGGCGTACTTCGAAAAGCTGTACGCCGACACCTCATCTCTGTACAGACTGGACAGCATCTCAGCCGTCGGCAAGGCGGAGCTCGGGGAGCTCCCCGATACGGCTGTGGCGCTCATCGTGACCCTCATAGTCGTGTGGTGTCTCATACTGCTGTATGTGGGCATACAGGCGCTGGTACGGCATAAGAAAAAAGCCTTAAAGCGTTCCGCAGATGATAAGTCATAATTCACAAACATCATAGGCGTTATTGCCGAAAATAAATGGTTTTGTTGACGGTGATACCCGAATATGCTATAATAAAAAGACTAACCCGATATCATTCAGAAAACGAGTTCTGAAAGGAAAGATTCCCCCAATGGCAAACAGAAGATATTCGGCTCCCGCGGTCGATACCTCCAAGGCAAAGCCTGTCATCATAGCGGCTGCCGGCGCTGCTGCCGCCGCTATCGGCATTCTCGGCTATCTCGCCGTAAAAGCGAACGAGGATAACCGTGTGGCTGCGCTGAAATATAATTTCAACAGATACTATCCCACCACATACAATACCGTCGAGTCTATCGACGGTGATGCGGACTACGACGCGGACGGCATTACGAACGCCGATGAGACCGCAGGCAAGACCTCCCTCATCTCCGCAGATACCGACGGCGACGGTCTCACCGACAGCGCGGAGCTGCTCTGCGGCACCGACCCGAACAATGCCGACTCCGACGGCGACGGCATAAAGGACGGTATCGAGGTGCGCGCGGGGCTTGACCCGCTCTCCCTCATCTCCGACGGTCACACCAAGGACGCGGAGAGAACGTTCACCCGTGAGATAACCTTCGACGAGGGCTCTGTCACACTGACGGGACTCGCCAATATCTTCGGCGCGACCGTCGATAAGCTCTCCCTCAACTCCGTGGCGGCGAATGCCGGCGTCATGACGGCGCCCTATGAGCTGCACTGCGACGGCGGCTTCGAGAAGAGCCTGCTGAAAATGGACTATGACCCCGATTTCGCGCAGGTCGCGGGAATTACCTCCGAGGATATGCGTATCTTCAAGTTCGACCCGTATTCCAAATCCTACTACGAGGTCAGCGGCGTTGTCAATACCGACGAGCATACCGTTATCTGCGAGCTCTTCGGTGAGGACGGCGTATTTCTGCTCGGCTCGAAGCGGGTCATTCACAAGGCTGCGGAGGCATATCAGAGCGGGCAGATGAACATTTCCATACTGATAGACAACTCAGGCTCGATGTACCCCAAGTCCGTTCTCCCCTCCTCCGAGGAGAATGACGTGGACTTCAAGCGCCTTTCCTTCGCACAGAACTTCGTCACCGCCCTCGACAATACCGTAAAGTTCTCGATATCCGCGTTCACCTATGATTTCAAGACACTCTGCGAATTTGACAACGACAAGTCCCATGTCGTCACCGCGGTACAATCCATTCGCAGCCTCGGGGCGGGCTTTGACGGAACCTCCGTGGAAAGAGCGCTCATGCTCGGTCTGGAGGGCTTCGGTGAAGCGACGCAGAGCGAGCGCAACGTGATCGTCCTGCTCACAGACGGCATTTCCACCGACGCGGCAGGCTATACCCTCCCCGACATCGTATCCCTCGCCAAAGCAAAGAATGTCACGATAATGACTGTCAGCCTCGGCGAGAACATAGACCGCGACCTTCTCCGCAGCATAGCGTCCAGCACCGGCGGGCAGTACTACCCCATAAGCGAGGCTAATATCCTCGAGGGTCTCTACTCCACCATGATAGCCTCAATGGACGATGATATCGTGGACGATGACTTCGACGGCGTTCCCGACAGCTACACCCTCTACGATACCGGCTTCGACCCGGATATGAACGGTTACAGCTTCAATAACTTCAAGTCGAAGGAAAGCGGCACTCTCGATTTCGGTATGATAATGCTCGCGAGAGACTGGTTCCGCAACAGCGTTCCCAATTCCTACGAAGGCGCCGACAAGCACTCGTTCAGCTTCGAGGGCTCAACCATATCCCTCACCGAGCCGCTTCGCAAGGTGATACTCCAGACAATGCAGACTCCGTGGATGAAACCGGAGAATTACCTGAACTTCCTCAGCAGCGGTGAGACCCTCAAGGTAAAGAGCGAGGACGCTGCCGATTCGCAGCAGAAGGGCTGGGCAAAGATAAATCTCGACTACGATGAGCCCGGCGCGGGCTGGAAGAAGGCGGAGATCCTCGTGCCAGACCATACGGTCAGCACTATACGCACCGCGTACAGCGAGAACGACTACGCTATCCTCCGCGCCATTCACTGCTACAATGCTCTCCGCGATACCGGCACAAGCTTCTCCGTCAACAGTGAGAAGGATCTCAACCGTATCAAGAGCATTCTCGCCACCGGTACCCCTATCGTCACAAAAATGTACTGGGCGGAGGACGACGGGAGCTGCTTCAGCAGGATCGTGCTGCTCACTGCGCTGCGCCGTGACCTCGATGACCCCAATATCTTCAGGATCAAGATATACGACGTGAATGCCGAATCCTCCTCCACTGTCGTAATGAACCGTACCCTCGAGTATACCGCCTCCGGGAAGGACGATTTCAGCTATACCGCTAAGTGGGACAATAAGTCCGTCTCCCTCTCCTGCTGGCTCACCGAGCTGCATTGAAACCCGATACCCGGGAAATGAGGCAGAGTGTGAGGAAAGGCGGATCGCTTCGTGCGCACCCCGACAGTACCTGCGCCTGACGACATAAAAGAATACAGAAAGCCTGTCATTTCAGTGCGAAATGACAGGCTTAATTAATTTCTGTAAAGGCGCACAAACTGCCCCATTGACACGCGAAGCAATTGCTCTTTCAGGAGGGTGGGAGAGAGGGAGTAGGGGTCTGGGGGAGAGGGGGAGAGGGAGGGAACCTCATTTCTCTCAGAGAAATGGGGTGCCCTTCCTCTTCCCCTTTCCCCCGGGCGGCGCCAGCCGCTGGCTCGAGCGCAAGCGATTTAATCGGACTCCGGCTCATAGCCTAACTGACGTATGAGCTGTATGGTGTCCTCCACGCTCTGACCGCCGGCGGTGAGGTAGCCTGCGGCAAAGACGGAATCCACTACCGCAAGGAGCTCTGCCTCATGCCCCTTGAAGTACACCTCACGCCCGGCAGCACAGCGCACATCGGCTTGCGGCACCATGAGACGGGCGAGGCAGAGCACCTTCATGCAGTACTCGTACGTCAGGTTAGATACATCACGGTCGGCAAGGCGGGTGCCCTTTATGGGCAGGAGGAAGTTCACGGGAACGGACTTGGGAGCTATCTCCCGCACGTCGAGAAGCATATCGGCTATATCGGCGGGCTCCTCACCCATGCCGACGATGCCGCCGCAGCAAAGCTCAAATCCGAGACGTTTGAGCATTCTTATATTCTCGATACGCTGTTCGTAGGTATGGGTGGAGCAGATATTGGGATAAAACCGGCGGCTGCTGTTGAGGTTGTGATTTATGCGGTCGAGTCCCGCTTCACGGAGCTTTCTTGCCTGCTGCTCCGTGAGAAAGCCTATCGAGCAGCAGATATGGGTGCCGTTCTCCTTCATTCTGCGGATCTTCGCGGCAAGCTCGTCTATCTCCTCATCGCTGAACCGTATGCCGCTCAGTCCTATGCAGTGCCGCGCAAGATGCTTCTCACCTACGAGCTTGTCATCTCCGTAGAGCTTCTCGTCCTGTACGAAACGGTACTTCTCGATATCCGCCTCCGACCTGCAGGACTGGGCACAGTAGGCGCAGTCCTGCGAGCAGCCGCCGCTGCGGACGTTGGTGAGGAGCTGTATGCTGACCTTCCTGCCCTTGTATTTCAGGCGGAGCTTGTTTGCGGCATCTATCAGCTCTCCGAGCCTGTCGTCGGGGAGGGAGAGGAGCTTGCAGGCTTCTTCCCTTGTTATGTAATGCTGTTCGTTTGCGATAGCTTCTATATCCATAGGTTTTGGCTCCTTAACATGGTTTTACCGATATATCATACCACTTTGCGCACGTTTTGTCAATGCCGTCTTTACAAAACTTTGTATTTGTGATATAATATCTGCTGTCGGAGGAATAAGCTATGGACAAGACATTGACACGAACCGTGTTCTTTCATATCATGGCGGCATTGTTTTTCGGAGTTCTGCTGTTTGTCGGGACTTTCGACGACCTGCGGCTCGCGGAAGCTCTGTACAACCCGATGCAGCCCGCGGCGACTGCGGTCATTACGGTAGGGCTGTACCCGTTCTTCGGAGCTGTAGTACTGTTTCTCGGAGCGCTGTACGAGCGGGCGATACACTCGGGGAACAGCAAGCCCGTGAAGGTGCTACTGTGTATCCTGTGTGCGGACTTAGCGCTGGATTCGGGCTTTGCGGGAGCCGCGGCACTCTGCTCCGTGGACTGCCTCGGGGAGCTGTTCCCCGCTCTTAACATGAACTACCCTGTGATACTGGTCATGTCGGTGGTGCTGGTATATCCGCTGTTCCCGCTTGGTTACATAATGGCGCGTAAAAGCGGAGACAAGCAGCTCGTGAGACAGCTTATCGGTCTGCTGATAATGATACTCATAGCTTTTGTGACTATGGAGGTCGTCAAGCAGATATTCTGCCGCCCCCGCTACCGCATCGTGGTACGGGGACTGGAGGGGATAGGCTTCATACCTTGGTACACGCGCTTTGAGGGTGCGGGGGACTTCATCGCCGCCTACGGGCTCGAAAACACCGACCTGCGCTCGTTCCCGAGCGGTCACAGCATTCTGTCGATATCCTGCATATACATACTCCCCGCGCTGTCACTGCTGTTCCCGAAGCTCAAGGGCAAGGATAACGTCCTTATGGCGGCGGGACTGCTGTTCGGAATGCTTGTGATGTTCACACGCATGGTGCTCGGAGCGCATTATCTGTCGGACGTGTCAGCGGGAGGTCTCATCGGAGTTCTGCTCTCACTCGCGAGCCTCTTTGTTCAGCAAAGACTGTCCGGTGAATAAGACAGCAAAAGCCTGTCATTTCAGTGCGAAGTGACAGGCTTTTTTATTTATCGTTCCCCGTTCCTGCGATAGTGCTTCGGGGTCATCTCACTGACATCAGCATCAGCCGGGCGGGAGGTATTTCTTGTGGGGTCATTTGAATTACCGGAGTCCGAGCCGGCAGCCGTCTGATTCGGGTCTGCCGCGGGTTCGATATATGTGTCTCCACAGTTTGAGCACGTCCATATATATCCGCCCATATTCGCGTTGTATTCTCCCCTGACATAATTATGACCCGTCGCGTCAATTGTCCTGTCGGCTGTCTTGCCGCATACCGAGCAGGTCTGGGTCTCGGTGCCTGTCGTCTCGCAGCCCGGAGCCTTAGTTACAGTCCACGCTCCGTACTTATGTCCAGTCGCCTTGATCGTGCGCTCTTCGGTATTGCCGCACTTTGTGCAGGTGCGGGTCTCTGTGCCGTCGGTCTCGCAGGCTGCCGCCTTTGATACTGTCCATTCACCGTAGCTGTGTCCTGTTGCCTTTAGAGTGCGCTCTTCAGTGTTGCCGCACTTCGAGCAGGTGCGGGTCTCTGTGCCGTCGGTCTCGCAGGCTGCTGCCTTTGATACTGTCCATTCACCGTAGCTGTGTCCCGTCGCGGCAACAGTGTTTTCCTGCTTGCTGCCGCAGACTGTGCAGGTACGGGTCTCTGTGCCGTCGGTCTCGCAGGTGACAGCCTTTGTCACCGTCCATGTTCCGTACTTATGACCGGTGGCTGCCATAGAATTGACCTCCACATATCCGCATATCTCACATACCCGCTGCTGTGTTCCCCTTTCGGTGCAGGTCGCGGCTAACGTGACCTGCCATGCCCCGAAACGGTGCGTGTGGTCTGCCGCTGTCAGTGCGGTGCCATTCTCTGCTGTCTTAGCGGTCGTTGTGGCCGCGGTGCCGGAAGCGGCGGACGTTTCCGGGACGGCAGCGGTACCGCTTGCGGTCGTTCCCGAAGCGGCAGAAGTCCTGTCCGCGGAAGCTAACGGCGGAGAGGTGGTCTCGGCAGAGCCGTCAGACGTGAATTCCGCCGTAACAGCGCCCGCGTCGGGAACAGGGCTTGTCGTGCCCGCTGTCCCGGCGGCAGGAGCGCCCGACAAAGCCGCGGTGCCCGCGGAGGTCTTTTCTGTCCTGCGGGTGATGCCGAGGTAAGGGTCTCCGACCATGGCGGTAGTTCCCTCGCCTGCGCCCCACCAGCCTCCGGCACCGCCCTGTGCCGCGTCTGTATTGCTTTCCGCGGGCTCCCCGTCAATGGGGGCTTCGGCGGTGGTGTCGATCACATCGCCGCCCTCATTCCCTGCCGGCGGAGCGGCTGATCCCGTTTCCCGGCGCAGCAGCGCTATAAGCCTGTCGGTGCCGTTCGGCGGGAGCGAAGACAGGTCGAGACGTCTCACCGTCTCCCCGGCATCGTCGGAGACGAACTCCGAGAAGTCTCTGCCTCCCCTGATAAGCACACTCTCACCCGCGAAGAACTTCCTCTCGGTGCCAGTATATGTACCGTCAAGCGTCCGAAGCTGCGCGAGCACCACTCCCTCGCTCACCTCAAGGAGCGTATAGACCGTGTCGCCCTCTGTATAGACTGTCACGTTGAATTTCGTTCCTCTGACGGACATGGTGGAATTCGGGGTATCAACATCGTATGAATCGCCCGCGCCGAGGCTGGATCTGAGCTCGTTGAGCTCAGAGCCCTTGTCGAGTATTATCCTTATCCTGCTGGAGCTGTCCGACTGGTCAGCCCGGAGCAGAAAGTGAGTATTGGCTTCGGCGAAAAGGTACTTGTCGTTATCCATGAGCATGGTGAGCGAGGACTCGTCCATGACGCTGACCTCATCGCCGCCGTAAAGTCTTTCGCCCGGGTACGCCTGTCCGTTGTTGTACTCGCCCGTGACATTGACCGTGCCGCTGACATCCTTGGCGATGATGCTGCGGTAGGTGTTCCCGTTCATCAGCAGCACAGCCGTCACGATGCCCGCCACGGCGGCGACCCCGACGACTGCTGTTATTATCTTTCCCTTTGCTGTTTCAAGAAAGCCTTTATTTCCCATTATATTTCCTTTCTGTAGAGCATAGGCTTATTGTTGCTTTTCACTGCCTTCCGCGGAGGGTTTAAGGCACTCATACAGATATTCCACATATTTCCCGTCGATGGTTCCCTTGGCTACCATATCCCTCATTATCGCGAACGCCTTCTCGAATGGCAGCGGCTTTTTGTACGGTCTGTCGGTAGCGAGAAGCGCGTCGCAGATATCACACACGGTCATGATACGGGATTCCGTCGATAGCACCTCCGCCGTCAGCCCGTCGGGATATCCGCTCCCGTCAAGGCTTTCGTGGTGCTGACCCGCGTATATGGGCGAGTTCCTGAAATAGCTGTTGAAATAAACCTTTGACAGGATATTCTTGGTTATGGAGACATGGCTCTCCATTATCTTTCTTTCGCTGTCGGTGAGGGTACCCTTGCGTATGCGCAGGCACTCCTTCTCGCTGTCGGTGAAGAAGGGCTCTCCCTCGAACTCATACTCCAGCACCTCGCCGAGCTCCTTGAGCACATCGTCCTGCAGAAAGCCGGCGGCGTTCACCTTGTCTATGATCGCGGAGGCTCTCTCCGTCCTTTCGCAGACATCTCCGAACCATGCCTCGTCACGCTCGCCCTTCAGCTTCATTATCTCCGCCCGCAGACGTATGGTCCCGAGCCGCCTTTTGATCTCCTCTTCCCTGCCGTCAAGGCGGGTAGCCTTGTTCATGACCGACAGCGGAACCGCTATCTTGCCTATGTCATGAAGCAGCGCGCCCATAACGAGCTGCTCCTTTCTTCTCTCGGAGAAATGCTCCTTTTCCTTGCCCCTGCGGTGCAGCTTGTTTATGTGGTCGGCGACCATGCCGCAGTATTTCGCGACATTCCTTGTATGGCTCGCGTTGTACGGAGTCCTTTCATCTATCGCCGCAGCCATAGCCTCCGTAAAGCTCCACATCTGCTTTTTCAGCTCTCGCTGGTGGTCGTCGATAAGGAAGTACAGGTCAGCCAGGACCACCATTATCAGAATATAGACGCACGGTATGACGAGCCCGTTCGCCGCAAGCACCATTCCCGCGATAAGGTACAGCACCGCGAAGCCTGCCGACCCCGCCGCGAACAGCGGGAGCCGCAGCCTTCTCCCCGCAAGCATCAGCGCGAGGACAAGCGCGGCGGTAACGGCAGCCATTACGAGCCTGTTCGCCACGACCATGGTTTTTCCCTGCATATAAGCCTGTATTATATTGGCGTGTATCTCCACGCCGTACATGGAGTCTCCTCTGTCGGAGGCGGGCTGGTACGCGTCCTGAAAGCCGGGAGCGTACGCACCCACAAGCACTATCGCGTCCCTGAACGCGGAAGCGGGTATCTTGCCCGAGAGAACTGCCTCAAGCGACAGCTCCGAAAACTCGCCTGTCGTTCCCGAATAGGAGAACTGGAACTGCCCGCGGGAATTGACGGCGGGTGCCCTCACCGTCTCGCCGCTTGCCGCGCACCACAGCTTATACACCGCGAACGCGAAGCTGTCCTGCGTCCCGGCGGCACCGCCCTCCGTGTAATTCACGGAATTTATCGCGTACCGTATGTAGCCGTCGCTTGCTATGATCTTGTTCGTGAAGCCGGGAACGACTGTCTGCCCGAGCGCCGCATAGGGCTGCTCTATGTGGTCGATATGGTCGGTATTGTAGTACATCTCACCGTCGCTGCCTACCTCCACTCTGCCCCTGTACACTATGTTCGTGCCGACTACGATATAACCGTCGGCTTTTCCCGCGGCTTCCGCAAGGCGCTCATCTGTCTCCGGGTCGGATCTGTCCGCGAGTATAAGGTCCAGTCCCACAACGGCGGGTCGGTTCGCGGGATCCTCGTACAGCCGCTCCAACAGCTCTGCGAGCTTCTCACGCGACCAGAGGTTGAAATTGCCGTACTCTGTCAGAGTTTCCTCGTCGATGCCGATTATGACTATCCGCTTGTCTGTACCGCTGAAACGGGTGTATATTGTGTCGGTGATCACCTGATCCGCGCTGTACAGAGGGGCGAAATATACCAGCAGCCCTGCCAGTATCACGAATACTATGGTAATGAAAATGCTGAATGATCTGCTCATATTCCACCTTTTTCATTGATTACATTTTGCAAGAAAATTATATCAAATTACGGCATGAAAGTCAATAGTTTTACTTTCAAAACCTTTTCTCGTCATAAGCCGACAGGCGGGTGATGATCTTTGGTTGCAGAAGAGCTTCCGAACGGCTTTGCTGCCGCTGTACGTCGTGGACTTTCAATTCCCGCCGATACGGATAAATTCGTTTCTCAGACGACGATCAATTATGCCAAAATGGACTTTGCGTTCCTGCTCAGGCAACATCTCAAAAAACGCTTTCAGGATTTGAAAAATCGGCGGATCGTAATCATTGTTTATGTATTTTGCACATATTTTCATATCAGATTATTTGATGAACAGACATTATGCACAAATCGATACTTGAATTTTTCCCAAAGTCATGGTATAATACAAGCAAGAGGTCAAAGGAATAACCCCGGACACCTTACAGAAGGAGGAATGAGTAATGTACCAAATAATCGCGGAGCTTAAATCGGGTATCACAATAATGCGCCGGAAGGGTATCAACCTTACACGGCTGCTCGATATGTCGTCCGGCACGGAATTTGACTGCGTACGCAAAGAGTGTGAGCGGATAGACATAAACGACCCGCAGAGCTACAGGTACCTTATAAGAACGGACAGCCTCGGCGCCGCGGCAGCGGCTTGCGAGATGCTGTTAAGCAAGGTGAACCGCATGAACGAACTCATAGCGGCAGACAGGGAGCTTTGCGGCGGGTACGAGACAGAGGACAGCCCGCAGGAGCTTGAGGACGACGCTGTGAAAAGGCTTTGCGAGCGTGCCGAGGCGCATGAGATGCCGACACTGGTGTCCGGCAGCACGCGCATCGACCTTGACGACTACGAAGCGAGCGGATTTGCCGCGGTGATACAGATGACACCGCCGAAGAACGACCCCGAGGGAGTCGATATCTATCTTGCCGATGAAGCGGAGAACAATGGGTACACCGTGCTCGACATACGAAAGCCGGGCTATGTGCCGCTGTTCCACAGCGCGATGAGATACCTGCACAGCAGGAACAGCAGCGTCGGTATGGACGTGCTGAACGGGCAGGCTGAAGCGGCTGTGAATGAGCTCTGCCGCTCCGAAAAATCCCGCGGCGGCGGTTACAGGGATATGGCTGAAGCGGAGCATGACCTGTTCGATATACTCGGCGAGAAGTTTATATGCAGGCTCCGCCGGGTATACGACGGTGAGAAGTGGCTGTATGAGCCCGCGGAACCCGCGCCGCCCGACCCCGATGACCCGTGGGCGAACGCGGGGAACGATATCGAGGACGACAACAGCTTTTTCGACAGAGCTATCGAGGAGTATCTGAGAGACATAGAGAATGACCCCTTCTGCGGCGAAGAGGAAGAATGCGTACCCGACAGCGGCGACTGCGAGGAGTACGGTGATGAGCCGCCGGAGATTGACCCGTTCGGCTGTACGCCCATAACGCCGGACGCGGGCATTCACCCGTTCGGAGGAATGCCCTTCGGCGGAGGATATCCCTTCGGCTTCGGTGAGCCTGCGCGCCCTCCCATGCCGCCGGTAACGATGCCGGATATCGACGAGTTTATCGGGCTCGACAATATCAAGAGACGCTTCAAGGAAATAGTGTCCTGCTTTGTCTTTGAGCGCAAACTCAGCGGCGGCACTTCGGAGGGACTGAACCTTGTCCTGACAGGTCCGCCCGGAACAGCCAAGACCACGATCGCGAGAGCGCTTGCAAAGATGCTGGAGGAAGCGGGGATAATTCCCGCGAACTCGTTCGTCGAGCTGAAAAAGTCGGATTTCGTAGGGCAGTATGTCGGACAGACCGAGCATCTGATAGATCAGATATTCCTCAGATACGCGGGAGGCGCCGCCATACTCTGGGACGAGATATACGCCCTTGCGGGGACACAGAGCACCGCGTTCGACGAACAGGCGGTCACGAGCATACTCCAGAACATGGAGAACTACCGCAGCAGGATAGTGAATATCTTCATCGGGTATGAGGAGCCCATGATGCGCTTCCTTGACGCAAATCAGGGGCTCAGATCGCGCATAACGGATATTGTACGCTTCGAAGACCTCGACAACGAGACTCTCGCGAAGATCTTCCGCTCCTTCGCGGAAAAGAAAGGTATCCATACGGCTGATGACTGCACGGAAATGCTGGTGGAGTATTTCGCCAGCGCCAAGTCCATAGAAGGCATTCACTTCGGGAACGGACGCACTGCCCGCAATCTCTTCAATTCCGCGTTCCGCAATCTAGCGAACCGCGTGGGCTACAAATACAGCGAAGGCGAGCCTCTCGAGATGACAAGGGACGATGTACGCAAAGCGACAGAGGACAGTATCGCGGAGGCAAAGCAAATGTCGGGAGAAGCTCCCGGCGGTGAGTCCCGTATCGGGTTTACCGCGTAGCGGAGACCTGTTAAAAAAATACAGGCGCCCCGGAGCGTTAAAGCGTTCCGTGGCACCTGCACAGCTATTCCTCGTTGATGATATCGAGCACCTCCGACTGCTTTTCGACGACGCACATACCGTCCTCGCGGTAGAGGACGAGCACAGGCTCGTCCTTCTCGATATCCGTCTCGTTCTCGGAAATGGCGTCGAATTCGTAATGCCTTCCGTTATACTCGAGCTTTATCCTGCCGTAATCGTCGGCGGGGATACGCTCGATGCAGACCCCCTCCGTGCCGCTGATGTCGGTATCGCTGCCGAGCTCGTCGCCCGTGACGCTTGCTACGAACGGCTTGATGAAGTGCATGACCGTGAAATTCACGAGGCAGGCGAACGCCGCGCTGCACGGGAAGCTTACGAACGCGTTTATGTTCAGCAGCTTCATAAAAATGCCGAACACCCCGAGGGATATCGCGAACACCGTCAACATTGTGATGTTATGGGGTACGAGATCCTCTATCGGGATAGTCTTTCCCTTGATATTATGCAAACGCTCCTCCATGCCGAAGGAGCGTATTTTTTCCATATAGCGGAGTATCATGTCAGCGGTGAACGATGTCACACCGAGGACAAGCACCACAACGTAAAATTCCATTATTTTTCCTCTTCGGGGGACTTGAGTATCTCAAACCGCAGCTTTCCGACGCGAAGGTCGTCAAGACTTTCGACGGTTATACGGAAATCCGTTGTCTCCGCGACCTCCCCCACCTTCGGTATCCGTCCGAACAGCTCGTATATCCAGCCGCCGACGGTATTGCTGTCGGAAACTATTTCGAACCTGTTCTCGAAATAGCGGTTGAAATCGTTCTTGGATACCTCGCCGCTCGTCTCGAACACAGTGTCGTTTATGAACCTGACCGGAGCGGTTATCTCGTCGTTCTCGTCCCATATCTCTCCGACAAGCTCCTCCATTATGTCCTCAAGAGTGACGATGCCCTCGGTGCCGCCGTACTGATCGACCACCGCGGCAAGATGTATCTTTCTGCGCTGCATCATGCGGAGGACGTCCGATATCTTCATAAGGCTCGGGACGAACAGCGTTTCCTGCACTATGTCGCGGACGTAGAAATTCTCACCGCGCACAAGATGCTCAAAGAGGTCCTTATGCTTGACTATGCCGACGATGTGGTCTATAGTCTTTTCGTAGACGGGGATACGGGAATAGCCCTCGCGGAGGAACAGGTCGCGGAGCTCGTCTATGCCCGTGTTTATCTCCGCCGCCACGACATTGACGCGGGGAGTGATTATGGCGGAGACCAGCGTCTCGTCAAACTCGAGAGCACTGCGCACAAGTTCGCTCTCCTGCTCCTCAAGCACTCCCTCGTCCTCTATCTCATCGATTATCTGCATGAGCTCCTGCTCGGTCATGCTGACCTCCTCGCTCTTGCCGCGGAAGATGCGGGAGACTCCCTTCTGGAGCAGTATGAACACAGCGGACAGGGGCGTGAGCACGACGGTCAGGAAGCGCATTACCCCGCTGATGCGGCACGCGAAGTCCTCCGCGTGTATCTTGGCTATCGTCTTGGGCAGTATCTCACCGAATATCAGCACCACCACTGTCACGACTACCGTGGAGACAAGCGTTCCGCTGTTCCCGAACAGCTGAATGAACATAACTGTCGCCAGTGACGAGGTTAATATGTTCACGATGTTGTTGCCTATCAGTATCGTGGTGAGGGTCTTGTCATAGCCCTCGATTATCTTCAGGGCGCGGGCGGCGTTCTTCGAGCCGTTCTCCGCTCTGCTGCGCAGGCGTATCTTGTTCGCGCCGGTGTAGGCGGTCTCCGCGGCGGAGAAAAACGCTGACATCAGCACCAGCACGACCAGTATGATAAGCGTTCGTATGTGATCGTCCATTTGTTTTCCTTTTCTGTCTTTTACAGATATCCATTTGTTCAATTATACCACAAACCTTCGGAATAGTCAATAAGCGATACGACGTAAGGTTCCCCGGGCGCGGTGCCGCGGTACGGCGTGCCGTGAACAAACGGAGGGTGTATATAAAAAGGAAAAAATATTTTCAATAAGGCTATTGACATATTGCTCTGTATGTGGTACAATTAATTGTATAAAATTAAATCAAACAAAATCTGTACGCTTGCAAAGGAAGATAATTATGACACAGAACACAGAATTACAGGAATACCTCGCAAGAGGCGTTGAGCAGATAGTATCTGAGTCGCTGCACGCGGTGCTGAAAAATCCGAAGGAGAGCGCGTTCATGCTGAAATTCGCCGCCGCGGCGAAGAAAGCCTCCAAGCGCAGAATGGAGCTTGAAAAGCAGGGCGAGCATATACCCTCGTTCCTGATATCCAGCATAACCAGCAGCTGCAACCTCCACTGCGCGGGGTGCTACTCACGCTGCAACGAGGCTACAGCGGACAGCGAGCCGGTGCAGCAGCTCTCGGGCGAGGAATGGAGGAAGGTTTTCGGTGAAGCGAGCGAGCTCGGGATAAGCTACATCATTCTCGCGGGCGGTGAGCCGCTGTTACGCCGTGACGTCATCGAAGCCGCCGGAGAGATAAAAGACATCATCTTCCCCGTTTTCACGAACGGAACGTTCATCAACGAGCGCTACTTCGACCTCTTTGACAGGTGCCGCAACCTTATCCCCGTAATGAGCATCGAGGGCGACCGAGAGCATACCGACAGCAGGCGCGGTGAGGGCATTTACGACCGTCTGACCGCGAATATGGAGGAATTCCGCCGCCGTGACCTCATCTTCGGCGCGTCGGTAACCGTGACCACAGAGAACATAGAGTCGGTGCTGTCGGATGAATTCGCGGAGGAGCTCATAAAGCGCGGCTGCAAGCTCATCATCTATGTGGAATACGTTCCCGCGGCTCCCGAGACCGAATACCTCGCCCCCTCCGACCCGGAGCGAGAGGTGCTGCGCGAGGGCATTGACAGGCTGCGCAGAGACTTCGACGGGACGATGTTCCTCTCCTTCCCGGGAGACGAGAAGGAGTCGGGAGGCTGCTTCGCGGCGGGGAGAGCGTTCTTCCACATCAACTCACACGGCGGCGCGGAGCCATGCCCGTTCTCGCCGTACTCCGACATCAACGTGCGCGAGACCTCGCTGCGTGAAGCGGTGCGCTCAAAGCTGTTCCTGTCCCTGCGCAGCGGTGATCTGCTCTCGGCGGAGCATGACGGCGGCTGTGTGCTGTACGAAAAGCGCGACCGGGTCGAGGCTTTACTTGCGCAAAGCAAAAAACAGGAGGCTGTATGAATTACAGAAATGACCGTCACGGCGAGCCGATATCGATACTCGGCTTCGGCTGTATGCGTTTCACGAAGAACGGCGGCAATATAGACCTTTCCAAAGCCGAGAAGGAGATAATGGAAGCCTATAACGCGGGCGTGAACTACTATGACACCGCGTATCTCTATTCCGGCAGCGAAGCCGCGCTGGGCGAGATACTCAAGCGTAACGGCATACGGGAAAAGGTGAAGATAGCCACCAAGCTTCCCCAGTACCTTGTGGGCAGCCGTCAGGCAATAGACCGCTACTTCGACGAGGAGCTCCGGCGTCTTCAGACGGACTATATAGACTACTACCTCATGCACCATGTTACGGACATAATGCAGTGGGAAAAGCTGAAAAAGCTCGGGATCGAAGAGTGGACAGCGCAGAAGAAGGAGAGCGGACAGCTACGCAATATAGGCTTCTCCTACCACGGCAACACCGAGAATTTTCTGAAGATACTTAACGACTATGACTGGGATTTCTGCCAGATACAGTACAACTATCTCGACATACACACCCAAGCAGGTGCCGCCGGTCTGAAAGCCGCGGCAGACAAGGGTATACCCGTCGTCATAATGGAGCCCCTGCGCGGCGGGAAGCTGGTAGACCTTCTTCCCACCGAGGCAAAGGAGCTCATCAGGAACAGCGGCTTCGGCTACACTCCGGCGGAGCTCGCGTTCCGCTGGCTGTGGGATCAGCCCGAGGTTACCTGCGTCCTTTCGGGTATGAACTCCGTGGAAATGGTGCGGGAGAACTGCCGCACCGCCTCGGACGTGCAGCCCCATTCATTCACACCCGAGCACTTCGCCCTCACGGACAAGGTCACCGAGATCATCAACAGGACCATGAAGGTCGGCTGCACAGGCTGCGCCTACTGTATGCCGTGCCCGCAGGGCGTTGATATTCCAGCCATATTCCGCTGCTACAACCGTATGTACTCCGAGGGCAAGAGCGAGGGGCGCTTCGAGTATGTGCAGACTGTCGCGCTGCAGAAGGAAAAGACCTTCGCCACTCAGTGCATAGGCTGCGGCAAGTGCGAAAAGCACTGCCCCCAGAGTATCCCTATCCGCGCCGAGCTCAAGAACGCCGATAAAGCCCTCCGCCCAATAACCCGAAAAATACAGATCTCCGCTATGCGCACCTTCATGCTCCGTAAGTAGATCACTCCCACAAAGTCGCTTGTTTTTCGCCAAAAGCGTCCTGCTTTGGCGCTCGAGCCAGCGGCTGGCGCTGCCCGGGGGAAAGTGGAATTGCTTCGCCTGCAGCGGGCAGAGGCTGTGCGGCTGTGCAGGAACTCTGCCCGCTCGGCAGACCGGCGAGCCGGGTTGAGGAGAGCTCCAGCGAGCATAACGTGTATCACTGTGCTCTGCGGAGCTTCGAACGACCCCGGCGAGCCGGCGGGGGTCTTTGCTTACTTTCTGCACCTGCAGGCAGAAAGTAAGTCGCCTCGCGGGCAGAATGC
>CAJOMV010000023.1 GCA_905235805.1 uncultured Ruminiclostridium sp. | reverse complement strand
TCCTTGCAGGTCTTCTTGCCCGCCATTTTACCCACGCTGAAATTAGCGGGGATATCCTTGTCGGTCTTGCTGTTGTACATATCGGTGTCGATACCGTTCAGGAAGCCGCAGGTCTTGTACTGCTTGGTGTTGAGACAGCGGTCGAGACCATGCGAGAACCACGGATTGAGTATTTCCTTCGCGTAGGTCGGGGAGACGGTAGTTACCTTATCCGCCATTTCGATAGCGCCCTTCATGAGGTTCGCGTCGCCGTCGTACTCGATAATGGAGCTTAAATGTCTCGGGATAGAGAATATCTCCTCGGTAAGCTCAAGCCCGTACTGACCCTGATATCCGATGTTGTGTATAGTGAACACGTTGCGTATGCCCCACATATTGTGGTGATACTTGTAGTAGATATTGTAGTAGATAGGTACAAGAGCTGTCTGCCAGTCGTTTGAATTGATTATGTCGGGCTTTATCTCGAGGTGCTCGAGCATTTCGAGAATGGCTCTCGAGAAGAACGCGTATCTTTCCGCGTCGTCGTAATATCCGTACAGACCGAAATCACGCTTGAAGTAGTACTCATTGTCGAGGAAGTAATATTTCACTCCGTTGAGTGTGGTGGTGAAAACGCCGCAGTACTGCGAACGCCAGCCTACCGGAACATAGAAATTCATCACATATTCCAGGCTCTCACGCACCTCGGGCTTTATGGTATTGAAGTAGTACGGCATTACCACCATACACTCGTGACCCGCCTCTACAAGTGCCTTGGGGAGCGATCCCGCAACGTCGGCAAGTCCGCCCGAAGCAGCAAACGGCTGCGCCTCGCTTGCGGCATATAATATCTTCATGTTAAACTCCTCCTGTCTTAAGGGCGAGAAGCCCGTATGGCAAACTACAATTTGCTATATTATATTGTACCACATTTTCAGAAAATTTCAAGAGTTTATAAAAAAATCATCATTTTTTACTAACAGAATTAGTGAATTTCAACAAAGAAAAAGCGCACAGATCAATATGCGCTTTCCCTGTCATTATTTTATTGTACGCAGAGCCCGCACCAGAGCCCTTACCTCGGCAGGTGTGTTGAATACGGACGGAGCGAAACGCACAGCCCCCTGCTCGGCAGTGCCTATCTTGCGGTGAGCGGGATAGGCGCAGTGGAAGCCGCCGCGCAGCGCAAACCCCGCGTCGGAAAGCATCGCGGCGGCACGCTCGGCGGGAATGCTGCCGACGTTGAACGGGATAACGGGGGCAAAGCGCTCATCGAACGCGTCACTGTACAGCCTGATGTGCGGCAGTTTACCGGCTTCCTCAAAGAAAAGCCTGCACAATGCGCTCTCATGGGCACGGATATTGTCGATGCCCTTCGAGTTCACGAAATCCACGCCCGCCCCGAGTGATATGGCACCGGCGGTGTTTATGGTGCCGCTCTCGAAGCGGTCGGGGAGGAACTCCGGCTGGGAGAGCTCCTTGGATAAGCTTCCCGTGCCGCCTTCGACGAGCGTGGAGAGGCGGTATTTCCCGTCGGTCACCAGCAGCCCCGTTCCCATGGGTCCGTACAGTCCCTTGTGTCCCGCGGCGCAGATGACGTTTATGCCGTCCGACAGCTTCACCGGAAGTACGCCCGCCCCCTGCGCCGCGTCCACGATGAAGCATATCCCTTTCTCCCGGCAAAGCTCCGCTATCCGCTTCACCGGCATTATCCGCCCGGTAACGTTCCCCGCGAGCGTACATATCACCGCCTTCGTGCGGCGGTTTATCGCGGCGCGGAACGCTTCTGCGGTCTCATCGTCCGAGCCCGTCACCGCGGAGGTGTACGACACGCCCCAGCACTTCGATATGGCGTACAGCGGACGCAGTACAGCGTTGTGCTCGATATCGCTGATGACGGCGTGGGAATTCTCGGTCATTATCCCCTTTATCGCGGTGTTGAGCGCGAAGGTGCAGTTCGGCATGAACACGGTATTCTCGGGAGTCGCCCTGAAGAACTCCGCGCACTTCTCCCGGGCGTCGTACACCGCGGCAGCGGTCTCCATGGACATGGAATGTCCCGCCCGTCCCGGGTTCGCCCCGTACCTCACCAGCGCCCGCGACATTGCCGCGAGTACGGCGGGCGGCTTGGGGTATGTGGTCGCGGCATTGTCAAAGTATATCATTCTCCGTCACCCCTTCGCGAGACTATCTGCGCGGACGGCGCGGAGGACGGGGAGGTCTCGGCGGGCGCGGAGGCTTCGGCGGCGGTACGGGCATGGAGCTCCCGCAGCGTATGCCGATGTCCGAAAGCATATCGCACACCATTCCAGGCGGGTCTGAGGTCCTGATGCCGAAGCGGCAGCCCCGCCTGTCGGAGCTTATCTTCTCCACGCTCACGGATATACCTTTCGAGGCGAGATAACGTTTTGCTCTCACCGCTGCTGTATATGAATCAAGCGGAATAATTGAATATCCCATAAATAAATCACCCTTTCGTGTGTAATACTATCCTGTGATACGGGAATTTTGTTTCCCTTGATATTTTATGCGCAAAGCCGCCGGTTTGACAGTCCGGCGGGGACCGGAGGAAATATGGACGCTGTTATACTTGCGGGAGGCGAGGGAACGCGGCTCAGACCGCTGACCTGCGACCTTCCGAAACCGCTTGTGCCGGTATGCGGAAAACCGGTGCTGTTCTACATTCTGGAGCTGCTCGAACGGTGCGGCTGCGAGAGAGCCGCGGTAGCCGTGCGCTACAAGGGCGAGAAGATAGAAGCCGCCCTCGGAGACGGGCGCTACGGAAAGCTGCGGACCTATGTGTCGTACGAGGATAAGCCTCTCGGGACGGCAGGCTGCGTGAAGAAGGCTGCCGCCGACACCTCGGAGCCCCTCGTCATCATCAGCGGGGACGCCATGTGCGACTTCGACCTTGCGGCTATCTACGAGCGGCACCTGCGCTCGGGAGCCTCCGCGACCATTGCGGTGCGCTCGGTGGACGACCCGCGCGAGTACGGGCTGATACTCGGCGAGAAGGGCGAGGTGACGGGATTTTCCGAGAAGCCGTCGTTCATCAACTGCCGCAGCGACCTTGCCAACACGGGCATATATGTGATATCGCCGGAGATATTCGGGCTCATTGAGGACGGAAGGTCAGTGGATTTCGCGAAGGACGTGTTCCCGGAAATGCTCAGGCGGGGAATGAAGCTCGGGTACTACGAGGAAAGCGGCTACTGGTGCGACATCGGTGATATCGCGGCATACAAGCGCTGCACCGCCGACCTGATAGACGGGAAGATACGGGCGCAGCTCCCGGAGCGGGAAAAGCTCCCGAAGAACTGCGCCGTCAGTGAGGGTTCCTTCGTCTCAAAGGGCGCGTATATCTCCCCGAAGGCTCTCGCGGCGGGCTGCTCCTGCATCGGCTCGGGAGCGTATATCTCCGACGGCGCGAAGCTCCACAACGCCACCGTCATGGACGGAGCGTTCGTCGGCGAGGGCGTGACCCTCAACGACTGCATAGTGTGCGCCAACGCGAGAGTGGGCGGCGGAGCCGCGGTGTATGAGGGTGCTGTGGTCGGCGAGGGTGCCGTCATAGGCGAGAACGCCGTGGTCAGCAGCGGCGTGAAGATATGGAACAACAAGCGCATAGCCCGCGGAGCGTCGGTCACCGCCGACGTGAAGTACGGCTCCGCGGCAGTTCCCGAAATAACGGAGGACGGCATCTGCGGAGCCACGAACACGGTCATAACGCCGGAATTCGCCGTGCGGGCAGGCTGCTCCGCCGCGAAGATATCCGAGACCGGGATAGCGGTCTCCTGCTCCGAGGGAGAAGCTGCCGTATGCCTCAAAAACGCTGTGCTCTGCGGCATTTCCTCCTCGGGAAGGGTCTCCTACGACTGCGGGAGCGTTCCGCTGCCCGCGCTCACACGCTCGGCGGCACTTCTCGGGGCTGATATCATCATACACGTCTCGGCAAAGGTGCAGACGAAGATATCGGTATTCTCCGCGGGTATGCTGCCGCTCAAGCGCAGCCGCGAGCGCATACTGCAGGGGGCAGTGACCCGCGGCGAGTATATGACAGCGGGCTGGGACAGCTTTGGGGAGATAAAACGCTTCACGGGGGCGAAGATGCTCTATGAGTCGGAGCTTGCCGAGCTGTGTGCATTCACGGTGCCGTACGATATCCGCGTGATATCCCGCAACCCCGAGATACGCGCGGTATGCGCTCCCTTCGCGGCAATGCTGTCGGCGGGGCGTGACAGAATGACGGTGACGGTCTCGGAGCGCGGGGACACTGCCGAGATATCCTGCGGCGAGACCCGCATCGACCCGGTCTCGCTCGTGCTGCTGGTATGCGCGGCGGAGGCGAGGGACGGGCGTGACACCGCCCTGCCTTTTGCGTTCCCGCGCACCGCCGAGAACGCTGCCGCGCAGTACGGGCAGCATATCCTGCGATATTTCGAGAGCTCCATGGACGACCGCGACGAGCGGGCGCGTGCTCTCGCGCAGGAGCAGCTCATACTGCGGGACGGATTTGCCTGCGCGGTCAGGGCGCTGCGGTATATGCACGACCTCGGACTGTCGCCGAAGGACGCTCTCGAAGCGCTGCCCCGTTCCTCAACCGCCGACAGGTTCGTGCGGGTGAGCGTGCCGCCCCAGCGCGTCCTCGACCGTCTCAAAGCCGTACCCGAGGAAAACGAGGGGGCAGTTCTCGGCACCGACGGTGAGCGGGTGTTCCTACGCCCCGACAGACGCGGCACCGGTATTTTCCTGTTCGCCGAAAGCTGCAGCGCGGAGACCGCCGCTTCCCTCTGCGATAAGGCGGAAAAGCAGATCCGGAACGCCGTCAGCTCCCTCACGCAGAAAACCGTGCGCGATAAGTGAGCGGTCAAACGGGTCGCTTGAACGTAAATATCACTTGACTTTTGACCGTAAATGGGTTATAATAGATAATGTATTTTTATGTGCTTAACGGTCGATACCGTTTTATATAAGTAAAACAAGACAACAGCGGAGCATTTGCGCACTATCATCACAACTACCCTGAACGCCGCGCACGCTCCCGACGAAAAGAGGCAAAATGGAAAAAAAGAATGAACAGAAGCAGTCCGCGGCAAACAAGAAGCGTTCGCCGGCGGGCAAGTATCTCATGCCGGGAAAAACTGCTAACCGGCAGCCCGCAAAGAAAGGAAAGACAGCGTACAACGCAAAGAAGCCGCAGAAGCATGTAAAGAAGCAGCCCGCTGCCGCGGCGGAAAATAAGCCCCGCGAAATACTGCGGAACGACAGGCGCAAGACAAGCGCGAATACTGCGCCCTTCCCCACCACACCCGCGAGAGCTCCGCGGAAGTCCGCGCCCCTGAAGATAATACCTCTCGGCGGACTGGACGAGATAGGCAAGAACCTCTACCTCTATGAATGCAGCAACGATATGTTCATCGTGGACTGCGGACTTGCCTTCCCCGACGACGATATGCTGGGTGTTGACCTTGTGATACCGGATTTCACCTACATCATCAAGAACAAGGAGAAGCTCCGCGGCATTGTGCTCACCCACGGTCATGAGGACCATATCGGAAGCCTCGCTTACCTTCTCAAGAAGGTGAATGTCCCCGTTTACGGAACGCGCCTTACCCTCGGTCTCGTCGAGGGCAAGCTGAAGGAGCACGGCATACTGTCGGAGTGCACACTGAACGTCGTGCAGCCGCGCCAGACCGTAAAGCTCGGCTGTATGGCTGTCGAGTTCATACGCGTGAACCATTCGATACCGGATTCGTGCGGATTTGCTATATATACCCCCGCCGGAGTCATCGTCCATACCGGTGACTTCAAGGTGGACTATACCCCTATCGAGGGCGGGATAATCGACCTCGCGAGATTCGGTGAGCTCGGGAACAGGGGCGTTCTTGCGCTGCTGTCGGAGAGCACGAATGCAGAGCGTCCCGGATTTACGAATTCCGAGCGCAAGGTCGGCACCACCTTCCGCAATTTTTTCGCGCAGGCTGAGGGCAAGCGTATCATCGTCGCCACCTTCTCCAGCAATATCCACCGCATACAGCAGATAATCGACAATGCCGAAAAGACCGGCAGAAAGGTCGCCGTCTCAGGCAGAAGCATGATCAACGTGCTCACCACGGCTATCGAGCTGAATTATGTGAGAGTACCCAAAGGAATACTCGTGGATATCGAGAATATAAGGAAGATACCCCCGGAGCAGCTCGTCATCATCACTACGGGCAGCCAGGGCGAGCCGATGTCGGCACTGTCGAGAATGGCGAGCAACGAGCACCGTCAGGTGACCATAACGCCGCAGGATCTCATCATCATCTCCGCGAACCCCATACCCGGCAACGAAAAGCTGGTCGGGCATGTCGTGAATGAGCTGATGAAGGCGGGCGCGACTGTAATATATGAAGCAATGTATGATGTGCACGTTTCGGGACACGCGTGTCAGGAAGAGCTGAAAATGATGATCTCCCTCACCCGCCCGAAATTCTTCATTCCGATACACGGCGAATACAAGCACATGTACAAGCACGCGGAGCTAGCAAAGCAGCTCCACATACCGGAAGAGAACATCTTTATAGCCGGAAACGGAACTGTCATAGAGACGGACGGCATAAACATGAAAATAGCCGGTCAGGTGCCGGCGGGCAGAGTGCTGATAGACGGTCTCGGAGTGGGAGATGTGGGCTCTGTGGTGCTGCGTGACCGCAAGCATCTCGGACAGGACGGACTCATCATAATCGTAACAGCCGTGGAGGTCTCCACAGGCAGAGTGCTCTCGGGACCGGACACGGTATCCCGCGGATTCGTGTATGTGCGCGAGTCCGAGGAGCTCATGGAAGAGATGAAGGACAAGGCGAGAGCTGTCCTGAAAAAGCACCTCGCGCCGAATACCCGTGAATGGACGAGTCTCAAGAACGAGCTGAAGGAAGCGCTGAGCGCCTTCATCTTCTCCAAGACCGGCAGAAGCCCCATGATACTTCCGATAATCATGGAGGTCTGACGCGGCGATATCGTAAATTACTTGTAAAGGAGGGCTTGCGGTGAAGAACAATTTCCGCGACGCGGGACTTGTGATAGCGATAGTTGCGCTGCTGATATCGGCGATAGTCATGCTGATATTCATGTATGAGCTGTCGCTGGAGGCGTTCTGCATATTCGCGCCGGTGCTGTGCGTAACGGGCGGCTTCACCGCGGCGAAGCTCATCTCCGTTACGAGGAAGAATTTCCAGTACTTCGCGAGGATAGACTCGGAGATAGACAAAATGGAGCGCGTCTCCATGAACTATATGCCGCTGGGTATCGCTATCGTTGACAGCGGGAGCCGGCTGGTATGGTTCAACGAGGACTTCTCGAAGCGCTTCACCGACGAGGCGGTGTATGGACAGTCCATAGAGATAATCACCAAGCTGCCGCTCGATAAGCTTCTCGAAAAAGAGGGCTATTACGAGATAAAGTATAAGAACAACTACTATAAGGTATACGCCGACACTCCCGGAGAAGAAGAGGCGAAAGACGTGTATATGCTGTATTTCGCGGATATCACGCGGATACGCGCTCTCGAGACGGAGCAGCGCCTCGCGCAGCCTGTGGTGATGATATTCGTCATAGACAGCTACGACGAGCTTTTCGGCGGAAGCTCCGAGAGTGAGACCGCGAAGATAACCGTACAGATAGACAAGCTCCTCGAGGATTTCATAAGCGGCACAAACGGGATACTGCGCAAGTACAACCATGAGCGCTTCTGGGCGGTGGTCGAGGAGCGCTATATACGCGCAATGATCGACGACAAGGTGAAGATACTCGACAAGGCGAGGGCGATACAGGTCAACGACCGTATCAGCGTCACCCTGTCGATAGGTATAGGACGAAACGCGAAAAGCATTGCTGAAAGCGAGGAATACGCGAAGCAGGCTCTCGATATGGCTCTCGGACGCGGCGGAGATCAGGCGGCTATCAAGACGGATAACGGCTTTGAGTTCTACGGCGGCGTGTCGAAGGGCGTCGAACGCCATACAAAGGTAAAGACCCGTATCATCGCAAGCTCCCTCATAGAAGCGATAGAGCAGTCCTCCGATGTTTACATAATGGGACACCGGAACAGCGACCTCGACGCGGTGGGCGCGTGCGTCGGACTTGCGGGAGCCATACGCAGGCTCGGCAAGAACTCCTACGCCGTCATAGACAAGCAGACCACTATGGCTTTGCGGCTGTATGACTACATCTACGAGAAGGAGAAGGGCTATCTGTTCACAACTCCCTCGGAGGCAAAGGAGAATTTCGGGGAGAATTCCCTGCTGATAGTCACGGATACCCACAACCCGGATATCGTGGACGTTCCTGAGCTGCTCGAGCGGGCGGACAAGGTAGTGGTCATAGACCACCACCGCAAAATGATAAACCATATCGACAATGCCATAATATTCCATATCGAGCCTTACGCCTCAAGCGCCTGCGAAATTGTCACGGAGCTGCTCCAGTATCTCGGGGACGCGGGCAAGATATCCTCGGTGCAGGCGGAGGCTCTGCTGGCGGGTATCATGCTCGATACCAAGAATTTTACGCTGCGGACGGGCGTGAGGACGTTCGAGGCGGCGGCGGCGCTGCGTAAGCTCGGAGCCGATACCGTGAACGTCAAGGCGCTGTTCGCGAACACCGTGGAGACATACCGGCAGAAGTCCGAGATAGTCGCCTCAGCTTCGGTTTACAGGAATTGCGCCATAGCCGCCGCGGACAAGGTGCTGCAGGATATGAGGACTGCCGCTCCGCAGGCAGCGGACGATATGCTCGGAGTCGCGGACGTGAAGGCGGCATTCGTCATAGCGCGCACGTCGGCTGACGAAATAGCCCTCAACTGCCGTTCCCTCGGCGCGATAAACGTACAGCTCATAGCCGAGAGCTTAGGCGGCGGAGGACATCAGACAATGGCGGGCGCACAATTCCGCGATACGACCGTCGAGGACGTGACGGCACGACTTAAAGAGGCAATAGACAAGTACTACGAAAGCCTCAATTCATAAAGAACAGGAGACAGAAAAAATGAAGGTAATACTTTTACAGGACGTACAGGGCACAGGCAAGAAGGGCGAGGTCAAGGAGGTCAAGGACGGCTACGCGCGCAACTGTCTCATAAAGCAGAAGCTCGCCGTCGAGGCTACCAACGCCAACATGAACATACTCGAGGGTCAGCAGGCTCACGCGCAGCACAAGATAGATACCGAGATCGCCAACGCGAAGAAGATCGCCGATATCATAGACGGCAAGACCTTCAAAACAGCCGTGAAGGCAGGCGCGAACGGCAAGCTCTTCGGCTCCGTGACCGGCAAGGACATATCAAAGCTGATCAAGGACGCGCACGGGCTTGACGTTGACAAGAAGAAGATAGTGCTCAAGAATGATATCAAGACCTTCGGCACCTTTGAGGCGGAAGCGCGCCTCTACAACGGCGTCACAGCCAAGTTCAAGGTCCAGGTAACGGAAGCGGAATAAAATACCTCAAATACCGATCAATAATTTAAAGTTTTTTGAAAAGGGGGTTTTGGGAAGAAACTTTTTTCAAAAAAGTTTTTCCCCCGGCTCATAATGGCAGAACTTGAAATAAGCGATGTAAACCTGCCGTACAATACGGACGCCGAACAGATGGTGCTGGGGTCGATAATCGCAGACCCCGAGCTGCTGACAAAGGTGACAGACAAGCTGTCGCCCGAGCATTTCTTCAGAAAAACGCACTCCGGCATCTACTCGGTGATGCAGAAGCTGTTCGTGAGCGGCAAGGAAATCAATATCATAAGCCTCTCCGAGTATTGTGCGAGAGAACAGCTTTTCGATTCGCTCGACCAGGCGAAGGAATACCTGTTCAAGCTCTCAATGCTCGCGGTGGAAAGCTCGTCG
Organism: uncultured Ruminiclostridium sp.; assembly: GCA_905235805.1. Lineage (GTDB taxonomy): Bacteria > Bacillota > Clostridia > Oscillospirales > Ruminococcaceae > Ruminiclostridium_E. Next base: position 45,496 of record CAJOMV010000023.1, on the reverse strand, counting down.
ATAGAAAGCTACGCGCAGTTCCTCGACGAGAAATTTGTGCTGCGCGAGCTTATATACGCGTCCCGTGAGATTTTCGAGAAGGCGACCTCCGGCACGGAGGACCCCGCGGCTCTGCTCGAGTTCGCGGAGCGCCGTATCTTCGACATCCGCAGCGACAAGGAGACCGGCGGTCTGCTGCTCATCGAGCCTACCGTCGTCAACGTGCTCAGGCATCTGATGAGGGTCGCCCAAAATCTCGAGCCCGCCGAGGAACGCGGCATAGGCTCCGGGTTCCCAAATCTCGACAAGGTCATATACGGACTTATGCCGACGAGCCTTATACTTATCGCAGCCCGTCCCGGTATGGGAAAGACCTCGTTCGCGATGAACATAGCGGTGAACGCCGCGAGAATGAACCGCGACAAGAAGGTGGCGATATTCAGCCTCGAAATGTCGCGCAGTCAGCTCGTCGAGAGAATGCTCTCGTCCGAGGGCAAGATAAACTCCGATTCCATGAAGACCGGACAGATAGACAAATCACACTGGGCAGGGCTTTACGAAGCCGCGGAAATGCTCATGCAGACCCAGATATATGTCGACGATACCGCGAATATGACCGTCGGGGAGATGAAAGCCAAGCTCCGCCGCATGAACAATGTGGGGCTGGTGGTCATCGACTACATCGGTCTTATCACCGTAAAGGGAAAGAACAGCGGCAACAAGGTCGCGGAGGTCACAGAGATAACCCGCAACCTGAAAATAATGGCGAAGGAGCTGAATGTCCCGGTCATCGCGCTGTCGCAGCTCTCGAGAGGACCAGACGCGAGAGAGGACAAGCGCCCGCTGCTGTCCGACCTGCGTGACTCGGGCTCCGTAGAGCAGGACGCGGACGTGGTTCTGTTCCTGTACCGCGACTACTACTACCACAAGGAAAAGACAGACCACATAAACGCCTGCGAGTGCATAATCGCAAAGAACCGTCACGGTAAGCAGTGCACCATACCGCTGCGCTGGGACGGTGAATACACACGCTTCAGCTCGGTGGAGGACAGATATGAAGATCCGGGTCACTGAGGCTCTGACAAGCTTCGGTATGCTTGAAGCCTGCCGGAGCGTGACGGTGGGACTCAGCGGCGGAGCGGACAGCTGCGCGCTCCTCGGGACGCTGTACTCGCTGCGGGAGGAGCTGGGCATAGAGCTGTCGGCGTGCCACATCAACCACTCCCTGCGCGGCGCGGAGAGTGACCGTGACGAGATGTTCGCCCGGGAGCTCTGCGATAAGCTCGGCGTGCCCGCGGAGGTGTACCGCATAGACGTGCGCTCCGCTGTCGGCAAGCACGAGAGCATTGAACAGGCGGCACGGCGGCTGCGGTATGAGTGTTTTGAGAAGGCAAGAGAGCGTTTCGGCTCGGTGATAGCTACGGCGCATACCGCGAACGACAACGCCGAGACTGTGCTGATGAACATGATACGCGGCACAGGCACAAAGGGACTGGCGGGGATACCGCCGGTGCGTGACGGAATGATACGCCCGCTCATTCTCTGCACAAGGGAGCAGACAGAAGACTACTGCCGGAAAAACGGGATAGAGTACGTCACCGACAGCACCAATCTCGAGGACGACTGCACCCGCAACCGTATACGCCACAACGTGCTCCCTCTGCTGAAGGAGTTCAACCCGTCGTTTATCGCGGCGGTGTCACGCATGACACGCGCGGTGGGCGAGGATGAGGACTTCATGGCACAGTACGCGGCGGAATACGCGGAGAAGGCGCGCACAGAGGGCGGGTATGACTCCCGCAGGCTCAAAGAGCTGCACCCGGCGGTAAGGTTCCGCATTATAGCGGCGGTGCTGAAGGAAAACGGCATAGAGCCGTCCGCACTGCGGATCTCGCAGTGCGAGGAGCTTATCTTCCGCGGCATGGGACGGGTAAATCTCTGCAAGGACAGGTTCGCTTATGTGCGGAAAAAGGTATTTTTTGTAAAAACAGAGTATCAGGAGTACAAAAACCGTACCGATAAAGGATAATTTTTCCTTTATATTATATAATTTTCAGAATTTGAACATTTTATGTGTTGATTTTTTCACATAAGTATGATATACTATTTTATTGACAATTTATAAACTGCGGAGAGAAAAAATATGCATAAGGACGTTGAGAGGATACTTTTTACGGAAGAACAGCTCACAGACGCGGTAAAAGCGCTCGGTGAGCGGATAACGAAGGACTATGATGGCAGAAAGCCCCTGCTGGTGGGCATACTCAAGGGCTCGGTGGTATTCATGACCGACCTTATGAGGCACATAGACCTCGACTGCTCGATCGACTTCATGGTCGCGAAGTCCTACGGAAACGCGGCTGTGTCCTCGGGAAATGTCAAGATACTGAAGGACCTCGACACCGACATCACAGGAATGGATATAATAATCGTAGAGGATATCCTCGATACGGCAAGAACTCTTACGGCGGTAAAGACCTACCTGCTCGGCAAAAAGCCCGCTTCGGTGAAGATATGCGCGCTGCTCGACAAGGTGACGGCAGTAAAGGCGGGAGACGCGAAAGCCGACTACAAGTGCTTCGACATCGAGAACGAATTCGTGGTGGGCTATGGGCTGGACTACGCCGAGCACTACCGCAATCTGCCGTATATCGGCGTACTTAAGCATGAAGTTTACGAAAATTGAATAAATAAAATATTGTGAAGAACAAGAAAGGCGGTCTAAATGCAGAACAAATTCAAAGGCGTATTTATCTACATTGCGATAATAGCGCTCCTTGTGGCGGGACTTATCGCGATACTGAACACGCTCGTGCCCGCATACGGAACGGCGGGTGTGACAGCGTTCAGCGGCTCGTATTCGCAGCTCCTTGACGAATTCGACGCGCTGAAGGTCACCGAATACAAGCTCGACCTCGGAAGCGGTCAGCTTGATTTCAAGTCGAGCGACAACACGAACACCACCTACCGGTACAATGTGCCTAACGTGAGCCTGTTCGTGAATGACATAGAGAGCTACCGCGAAAAGTACAACGCGCAGAACCCGGAGTCCCCCGTAGTTTTCGACTACAAGCCGATAACCGACAACTCCTTCCTGCTCAGCTTCGTGCCGTACCTCATACTGATAGCGCTGATGATAGGCTTCACCTTCGTCATCATGCGTCAGACGACCGGCAGCGGCAAGCTCAACCAGTTCTCCCGCGCCAATACCCGCAACCAGCCCGCAAACGGCAAGAAGGTGACCTTCGCCGACGTAGCGGGTGCGGACGAGGAAAAGCAGGAGCTCGAGGAGATCGTGGATTTCATGAAAAATCCACGCAAATATCAGGAGCTCGGCGCGAGAATACCCAAGGGCGTACTGCTCGTAGGACCTCCCGGAACCGGTAAGACCCTGCTCGCGAAAGCGGTGGCCGGTGAAGCCGGAGTACCGTTCTTCTCCATAAGCGGCTCGGACTTCGTGGAAATGTTCGTCGGCGTTGGTGCGTCGCGTGTCCGCGACCTGTTCGACCAGGCAAAGAAGCACACCCCTTCTGTCGTATTCATCGACGAGATAGACGCAGTCGGCAGACAGAGAGGCGCGGGTCTCGGCGGCGGTCACGACGAGCGCGAGCAGACGCTCAACCAGTTGCTCGTGGAAATGGACGGCTTTACCGAAAATCAGAACATCATCGTAATGGCGGCAACCAACCGCCGTGACATACTCGACCCGGCACTTCTCCGTCCGGGACGCTTCGACAGACAGATAACCGTAAGCTACCCCGATATCAAGGGGCGCGAGGAGATACTCAAGGTACACACAAGGAACAAGAAGCTCTCCCCCGACATCAACCTCGCCACAATCGCGAAATCCACCGCCGGCTTCACCGGTGCCGACCTCGAGAACCTGCTCAATGAGTCCGCGCTTCTCGCCGCACGCAAGAACCGCAAGGCTATCGTGCAGGAGGACGTGGAGGAAGCGGCTATCAAGGTCGTGACAGGCCCCGAGAAGAAGTCGAGAGTTGTCACGGAAAAGGAAAAGCGCCTCACCTCCTACCACGAGGCAGGACACGCGGTCTGCACCTACTTCTGCCCCACCCAGGACAGAGTGCACCACATCACGATAATCCCCCGCGGCTCGGCGGGCGGCTTCACGATGTCGCTCCCGGAGCATGACAAGAACTATGTCAGCAAGCGGGAAATGGAGGAGGAGCTTATAGTCCTCCTCGGCGGACGCGTCGCGGAGAAGGTCGTGCTCGAGGACATCTCCACAGGTGCCTCCAACGATATCGAGCGCGCTACCCGCGTGGCACGCAATATGGTCACACGCTACGGCTTCAGTGAGAAGATAGGTCCCATAGTCTACGGCACGAACGACAGCGAGGTATTCCTCGGACGTGACTACTCGCAGGGGCGCAACTATTCGGAGAACATCGCAGGCGAGATAGACGCGGAGATCAGAGAGCTGGTCGACACCGCTTACGAGAGCGCCCGCAATATCCTCGAAACTCACCGCGACTGCCTCGAGCGTGTAGCTCAGTACCTCATCAAGAATGAGAAAATGGACGGTGACACCTTCGAGAAGCTCATGAAGAACGAGCTGTACGTTGACGCGGAGCAGCCCGCGGCTCCCGCTGCGGAGAGCACTCCGGCATCGGATATATCGGTACCGTCTGTTGACGATATAAAGATCGGGGACAGCAACAATACCGAAAGCAATGAATAACAAAAATTCCCGTATGCTTCATCGCATACGGGAATTTTCATATCTCACATTTCTGTAACGAGCTCATCCTTCGGCTTGTACTTGGTATGCCGCTCGGAGGGCTCCATAGCGATACCGCTGACGGGAAGAAGCCCGACTATGCTGTAATCCTTTGTCTCGGGGAAATACTCCGCCAGTGCTCCGGGGTCGAAATGCCCTATCCATGTGGAGCCATAGCCGAGGTCGTGTATCTCGAGCATCATGTGGGTGATAACGATAGCAGCGTCGATATCCGCGAAATTCTTGCCGTCGAAGGGGCGGTTCCAAGCGTGGGACGGGTCCGCGCCCACCGCGAATATCACCTTAGCGGGCTCGATGAACTTCATCTTTGTGCAGGAAACGAGCTTCTCGCGAGCCTCCGCGCTCTTGAACACCCATATCTTTATGGGTTGGAAATTAACGCCCGTCGGCGCCACCATACCCGCTTCTATTATCTTGTCAATATCCTCCTGCGGGATATCGCGTCCGTCAAAGCCGCGGACGGAATAACGGTCATGCGCGAGCTGCAGAAAATCCTTCATGGGAATAATACCTCCGTTTCTGTGATAACTGAATTGTACCACAAAAAGGGGCTTTTGTCAATCGGCTTCCACAGCGAAGTAATAGTTCACAGTGCCGCCCATTGTGCCTGTGGAATCCTTTCTTTCGGGATAAGTCCACTTTGCGGTGACCTGATAGATATGCTTGCCGCTTACCGCCTTTATGGACTGCTCCTTCACCGGGACGTCGTCGGACTTCGCGCTGTCATTTCCCCGCTCGGAATAGTCCCAGCTCTGCGCCTTTATCTCGTAGGGATTCTCGGTGTAATACAGCCCGAGGAATTCCGCCGGGGCTTTCGTGAAGCTGAAACCGAGCGGGAGCATTTCCCCCGCCGTCGCTTTGATTACTGGCATTACCGCGTCCTCGTCGAGCGGACCGAGACCGCAGGCTTCCGCTTCTGTTCCCTGCCCGTCGGGGTAAACGCACCACCATGAGGAGTTCGCTCCGTCCGCCCTGACACCGTTCACCGTCATTTCGGGCGGGTTGTAGAGATAGTGACCCGTTTTCTCGTCGATATCGAACTCTATGTACAGCAGCTTCGAGCGGGTATAGGACTTACCGGGGACTTTGCGGGTGAGCGCCTTGACAAGGCGGTAGCTGCCGTCCTCAAGCGAGCCGTACATATATGACCAGTCGCACCAGCGGTCGGTTGACTTTCCCGCTTCGACGTAGCTCGCCACATCGTCCCAGCCTATCTCGTCGGTCTTGTACGGGAGCGCCGACCAGACACCGTCCTCGCCGAGCCGCTCTATCCGGAATTCCTCGCCCCATGTGACTTCGTTCGCGTCGGCGGACTTGTCCCGGGATATGGAAATACTCATGCCCTCGCGGGTCTTCATGTACTTTGCCTCGCCGGTTATGCCCCACTCGGAGACATTGTCGTCCATGACCCTGCCGTTCCTGTCGAACCAGTAGGTAGCGCCCCCGCGGGTGATGCTTGTGTCCCTCAGCATTCTGCCCTTTTTGTCGAGATAGTACATCTTCTCCCCGCTGACGGAGAGCCATGTGCTTTTCAGCCGCTTGCCGTTCTTGTAGTAATACCTCTCGCCGGAGGAGCTCCTTGCCCAGCCGGTGTACTCTGTCGCGTCCTGAACGCAGCTGCCCTCTTCCTGCGAGTAGCGGTAGGTGATACCGTTCTCCACTCCCAGCCACACCTTCGCCGACGCGGAGGCAGTCATTGCCGACATTGCCATGACCGCGGCAAACGCCGCGGCTGACAGCTTCATTCTGTTTTTCATCATTCATCATTCCTTTCCATATTCTGGCAAAATCGCGCGTTTTTGCCTTCTATATCTGTAAACGACATTCACAGCATAAATGTGACACTGTTTTTGTTGTGAAAATCGACAAACTTTTACAAAATATTTGTGCTGATTTCACAATCATTTTTACAGTGAGTTGACGAAAACATCAAATAGTGTTATAATATAACAGAATATATAGTGGTTAACTGTGCATTTATATACAAGAACTTGTAAGGAGCGGATCAATATGACCAAGCCATTAAAAACGCTGTGTATATTCATTGCGGCGCTGATAGCACTGACATTCTTCCCGGTGCCGGCATCGGGAGCCGTCGAAATAAGCGGTATCTATACATCAAAGCTCTCCGTCGAACGCAATGAGAAATTCGATGTGTATGTGAAGATACCCGCTATGGACGAGCCCGCAAGCGCGCTCAACATGAGGGTGGACTTCGACCCGAACGTATTTCAGGTAGTCTCATGGAGCGCCGATATCGGTCTGTCAGATGACGATGTGACATGCGATTTCAACAATACCTCCGGCTACTTCCGCATCAAGTCCATAACCACCGATGACGCGATAGATATGTCCCGCGGCTATACCTTCGCTGCCGAGATGAAAGCAAGATCTACCGCCCCGCTCGGCAGAAACGTGCTCAAGCTTACCGACCACTCCCTCACCACGGTAGTTACCGACGGCACCTCGATAACAAACGACGACCTATGGTTCCCCGACACCACGGAGACCTCGGTTGAGATAAAGACGGACACGACCACCGACTCGTACCCCGTGAAGGACGGGGGCATCGAGCTCTCCACCTCCACGCTGTACCGCGGCAGCACCTTCGATGTGCGGATAAAGATCCCCGCGCTCAGAACTGCCGAGACCGCCGCTGTTCTGGTGGAATATGACGGCAACGCGTTCGAGCTCGTATCATGGGCGCCGGATATCGCGGGAGCTACCGCAAATTCCGGCACAAGCTACTTCAATTTGCAGACAAACAGCTCCGGCTCATATATCGACCTTACCGGCGGAAGAACATTGACAGCCACTCTCCGGGTAAGAGACACCGCCACCATAAAGGCGTATAAGTTCAATCTCACTCAGGCGAGCTTCACCTTCTACGACACCTCAAAGCTTGCGTACAGAGAGCTGTGGACACCCAAGACCACGACAGCCACGGGAACGATCTATAAGAGCAGCGGCTCCGGCTCGGGAAGCTCCTCCTTCTCCCCCGGCAATATCGTTGTGACACCGGAGAATACCACAACCACCACTACCTTCACAAGTCCGAGGATCACAACGCTGGATCCGCGTTTCTACGACGACGAGATAGAATACTCCGACAGCGAGGAGACAGATACCACTATCCCCGCGCAGGAAGCGGATTATGAGGAATCGAGCGCCGGAATGACGGAGATAGATATAAGCGGGAATGACGACGACCCGGTCGATGATGACGACTTCTCCGAGGACGGCGGTGACCCCGACGACGAGCTTTTCGGTCCCGATGAAGGCGACGACCCGCTCGAGCCCGATGACGACCCCACCTATATCATAACAAACGGCAGCGTATCGCTGGATTGCAGCGGACTTTCGGGACTGACCGATTCAAAGGTCATGGTCACTACCAAAAACAGCTTCTTCCCCGGCGTATGCAAGCTGGTCATCAGCAACTCCCTCAACGCGAACTCCAGCGCGGAGGACGCTCTTGATGAACTCGGCATGTCGGGACATGCCTTCTACGCGTTTGACATCAGCGTACTGAACACCGACACAAACAGCTATGTGACTAAGCTCGTGAACGGCGGCACTGTCGAGATACAGATGCCGGTTCCACAGAATCTGGCGCAGGACCCGGAAAGTATCGAGGTGTTCCATATTGCCGGCGGTCGTCCGGTATCACTTGACAGAGAGATAGTTTACGACGACGGACAGGTCGCTGTGAAGTTCTCCGCCGACTCCTTCTCCCCGTATATGCTTGCGGACATCTCCGGCGACGCGCAGTCGGGCGAATACATAGAGATCGACGACGGCAGCAGCGGACTCATCTCGGGCAAGAACTCCGCTCACAACGGGGCTCTCAACCCTAACACGGGCGTTGCCGCAGCTGTCATCATACCTGCCGCGCTGACAGGCTGCGTACTGCTCGCGAGAAAGACGGTACACAGAAGAAAGCGCGCGAAATCAAACATCGACGTTGAGGACAGCGAATAAAACACAAAATCCCCGGTACGATAAGTACCGGGGATTTTTTTGCGGGTGATGTGAACTTACTTGAGTTCGATCTTTGCGCCAGCCTCTTCGAGCTTAGCCTTGATCTCCTCAGCCTCTGCCTTTGCAACGCCTTCCTTGATAGCCTTAGGAGCGGACTCAACGAGCTCCTTAGCCTCCTTAAGACCGAGACCGCAGATATCCTTGACAGCCTTGATAACGCCCATCTTGCTGTCGCCGAAGGAAGCGAGGACTACGTCAAACTCTGTCTTCTCTTCTGCTGCTGCAGCGCCTGCGCCTGCTGCCGGACCTGCTGCTACCATAGCTGCGGCGGATACGCCGAATTCTTCCTCAAGTGCCTTTACTAAGTCGTTAAGCTCGAGAACTGTGAGTTCCTTAACATCTTCAACGATCTTTAAAACTTTCTCTGATGCCATTTTGATTTTCCTCCTGATATTAATTTTTGAATGTGTGTCCGTCAAGCGGACTGCTGTGTTATGCCGCGGTAAATGTAATTACGCAGCGCCTTCTTCGCTTTCCTTCTTCTTGGCGATCTCGCTTGCTGCGATCGCGAGTCTCTGCATAGGAGACTGGAGCATAAAGAGGAGCTTGGAGATGAGCACTTCCTTGCTCGGGAGCTTTGCGTACTCCTCTACCTCCGCAACGGAGATAGCTTCCTTACCGATGAAACCGATCTTGATGTTGAAGCGGTTGTCACCGCAGTCCTGGGACTGCTTGTAAAGGATCTTGGGAGCGGAGATGATATCGTCCGTATGGAGGGCGATAGCCGTTGTTCCCTCGAGGTGCTCGTCAACGCCTGTGATGCCTGCCTTGTCGATAGCTCTCTTGAGAAGGGTGTTCTTTACTACGAAGTAATCCACGCCTGCCTCACGGAGTGCCTTACGGAGAGCGGTATCTTCCGCGACGGTGATACCCTTGTAATCAACGATAACGCCGCCCGCAGCATTTTCGAGCTTCTTAGCGAGCTCTTCAACGTATTCCTGCTTCTGCTGAAGGATCTTTTCACTTGCCATTCTGGTTTTTCCTCCTTTATAGATTTTTTGCTGACTAAAGGGGAAATATAAAATCCCCGTTCGGACATAGAGCGAACGGGGAATTTTCATCTGTTATCTCCCATTCCTCGGCAGGCGGTCTCCCGTTAGCATTCCGGCGGGTATTCCCGTCGCAATGACCTGCTGTCTTTAGAACAGCGTGATTATTATAACACAACAGTCACGATTTGTCAAGGGTTTTTGAAAATTTTTTACCCTTCAGGCTCCGCACACGAAAACACCCCGTCACTAAGGGCGGGGCATTTCCGTGTAGGGGTACTTAAACTATTAAGAGGTATCGTATGTTAAGATCAAAACTTGCTGTTGAAGAAGCTGCCGCCGAACGCGGAACCGCCCGAGCCGTAGACGGAAGTGCCGGAAAGCTCTGCGGCAGAGGATATCCTGCTGACGTTGTCAGCCTGCTCGGATATCATCGCGGCGTAGGAGCTCTTTTTCCCGAATATCGCGGACAGGTCACTCTTTTCGGCTTTCATGAGCTTGTCCTTGTCAACGGTGAGCTTCCCGTCCTTGCCGACCGATATGCCCACCTTGTCGAGACGGCGGGAGAACATTCCCGTCACCTCGTCGAGATAGTCGGTCTTTTTGGATACGGAGCTGAGCGCCGAGGTGCTCACCGCGGAGTAGAGGTCGTTGTACCCGTCAGCGAATTCCTTCGCCGCCGAGTATGCCTTCTCCATGTCGGGAGCATCGTCCGACAGGATATCGTCCATTTCCTTTATCCCGCCGGTTATGGCAGTCACGCCGTCGTTGAACCTGCTGCCTGTGGCAGTGTAGGTCTTTGCCTTAGTTCGCGTATATTTCGACATCACCGACGACTTGGAGGACTGCTGCTCGGTGCCTTCGGTCTTATCTGTCTTGTCCGTCTCGCCGAGCTGCTCCTTCGTTTCGGCGAACAATGCTTTATAGCGATTTGTCGCACGGGCACTGCTGCGGCTGTAAGTCGAGCTGCGCTTAACGCCGCTGTTCCTTGCCTGATATCTGCTCGCGCCCGACATTCTTGTTCCGTGAAGTCTCATTTTTCCTCTCCCGCCTTCAAAGCATTATCCGATCCCTTTTCCCGGAAGCCCGTTCGTTTTTGGGCTTCTATATATATAAACGATTTTCGGGGGCATTTCGTTACGCTTTTTTTCAAAAATTTTCAAAAAATGCCATTTATTCTCTGTTATGCACAATTTCCACGTTTCTGTTTGTGCATTTTCACGAATGAAATTGCGGCTTTTATGTGATATAATATTGGTATAGCGCTTTAAGGAGGCATACTATGTCATTCAATATACAGGACAGAAGCAGAAACGCGTTCATGCTTGATGGCAGCTTCGCAAGCGAGGGGTACGACTGGTGGTGGCATTCCTTCACCGCCGTCAGCGACCTCACCGGCAAGGAAAAGCAGTTCTTTATCGAGTTCTACACCTGCAATCCCGCACTCGGCGGCGACAAGCCGGTGTTCGGGCAGCTCCCGGAGAACAAAGCGGCGGGAAAGCGCCCCTCTTACCTCATGGTGAAGGCGGGCTGCTGGGGCGAGGGGAAATGCCAGCTCCACCGCTTCTTCGGCTGGAATGAGGTGAAGCTTACCCGGGACGCGCCGTTCAGCATCTCCGCCGGGGACTGCTACGCCTCTGACACCGAGCTGCGCGGCTCCGTGTCGCTCACAGAGGAGGAGGTAAGCGCACACCCGGAGTATATGTGCGACAGCGGGTCAATGGTCTGGGAGCTGACAATAGAAAAGATAGACGCCTTCAACGTAGGCTACGGCGCGAGCAAGCCCATGCGCAGCGCCAAAGCATTCGAGATGTACTGGCACGCCGAGGGAATGAAGAGCCGGTTCTCCGGGAGCATACTGCTGAACGGCGAGAGCTTCTCCGTCAAGCCGGAGCGCTCCTGCGGCTACGCGGACAAGAACTGGGGACGCGGCTTCACCAGCCCTTGGGTGTGGCTCTCGTCGAGCAGCCTCACAAGCCTGCTCTCAGGTAAGCGGCTTAACAACAGTGTGTTCGATATCGGCGGAGGCTGCCCGAAGGTGTATAATATCGCGCTTGAACGAAAGCTGCTGAGCGCGTTCCTGTATGAGGGCGAGGAGTTCGAGTTCAATTTCTCCAAATTCTGGACAGGCACAAAGACGCGTTTCAGGTCAAAGGAAACGGACAGAGAGATTTTCTGGTATGTGCGACAGGAGACCGTCAGCGCGATAATGATAACGAAAGTGCGCTGCCGGAAGGAGGATATGATACTGATAAACTACGAGGCTCCCGACGGCTCCAAGCGCCATAACCGCCTCTGGAACGGCGGGAACGGGCTCGGCGAGATAACACTGTACCGCAAAACAGGCGGAAAACGGGTGCTGGTAGACCGTATCCGCGCCGACCACATCGGCTGTGAGTACGGGGAGTATGACAGGTAATGGAGTACGCTCACATAAAGCACGGATTTCCGCCCGTGTATGACGAGAACAGCCGTGTACTTATCCTCGGCAGCCTTCCGTCCGTCAAGTCCCGAGAGCAGCAGTTCTTCTACGGACACCCGCAGAACCGCTTCTGGAAGGTGCTCGCCGCGGTGACGGGGGATACCCTCCCCGGGAGCGTGGAGGAAAAGCGGGCATTCCTGCTCCGTAACCGCATCGCCCTGTACGACACGATATATGAGTGCGATATCGCCGGCTCGTCCGACGCGAGCATACGAAACGTCGTTCCCACAGACCTTTCCCCCATTCTCCGCACAGCTGCGATAGCCGCAGTTTTCACCAACGGAGCGGCTTCGGAACGTACATACCGGAAATACCACTACCCCGTCACCGGACTCGAAGCCATACCCCTGCCCTCCACAAGCCCCGCAAACGCGGCATGGAGCCTTGAACGGCTCATCACGGAGTGGTCGGGAAAAATAAAAAGCTTCCTGTAAAAAATCCCTTATCTTCCGCTGAATTATGCGGGAAATAAGGGATTTGGCATATATTCGTAAGTACAAAAACAGTTCATGCCTAAGAGAATCATCAAAAAACATTGTTGAGGGGTTCTTCAGAGGCAATCGTGTGCTATCGCACAAAAGGCTTGATTGTATGTTTTCAGGAACGAGTGCTTACCGGTTCTTAACATCTTCCTTTTACCGTATTCTTTTGAAAGAAATGTGTCAAGTATTATTATATCGCATCATATTTCTTCTTGTCAGCTACATTGATGTCAGTTCCCAGCTGAACCTCGATCAACTGCAGCTCTGTGTCTGCAATTACTGTATGTTTGCATCCTGCGGACATTGTGATCACATCTCCCGCTTTTACCGGCTGTTCCATACCATCAACAATAGTTCTTCCTGTTCCGTGAATCACATTCCAAATCTCATCACGCTTTTCATGAGAATGGTAATTCATCTTGTGTCCGGGATTCAGCGTAACTTTAACGGTCATGCTGTCCTCTTCAACATCGAGAACACGATACGATCCCCAACTCTTCTCTGCAAACATGATCTGCTGATCAATATCGTCTACGAAAGGTTTAATGTATGAACTCTGCTCTTTGTCAGATACCAAAATACCTTCGGGGCTGGCGCTGACAACAATATCCTTACAGCCCATTATCAAGATTGGAACCCCAAGCTCATTGATAGCATGAACGTTTGAACACTTTTCATTAAACCTTACATCACCTACCGCACACTCTTCCATTGCTTCAGTAAGAGTATTCCACGTACCAAGATCCTTCCATGTGCCAGAATAACGAAGTACCTCTATACTCGTTTCTTGCTCAACCACAGCATAATCAAAGCTAATCTTCTTCAGCTTGTCGTATGTAGAGAATAGTGTATCATAATCAGCGGTACCAAGCAGTTTCTTTGACTTACTGAGCACATATGACAGCTTATAAGCAAATACACCACCGTTCCAGAGTGCGCCGTCTTTGATGTACTCTTCAGCCTTCTCCTTGGTAGGTTTCTCAGTGAATCCCCATGAATAGGTTCCGTCCTCGCCCTTCATCGGCTTAATATATCAATACTTTTCGCTTGGATATGTCGGTTCGATTCCCATAAGAACAAGGTTCTCATTACCATTCTGGGCTGCTTCACACATCGCAGCCAGTGTTCTAAAGTATCCCTCTTCCACATAAGGATCAACCGGGCAGACAACTACCGCTTCGTTCTCCGGCACTCCCTGAACATCATGAAGATATGCTGTAGCCAAAGCAATTGCCGCAAAAGTGTCTCTTCTGCATGGTTCGACTGAAATGCCCACATTCTCACCGAGTTGATTATGGAGGGCTGAAACCTGCGATTTTGAAGTTGCTATCGTTACAGTTCCAGACGGATCTACCGTCTTGATCTGGCGATAGATCCGCTGTACCATTGATTCGTAGCCATCAGCTACTTCACTCCCCATAGGGATATCATGCTCAGGCTTCTTAAATATCTTTATAAACTGTTTTGAGCGGATATCATTGGATAACGGCCACATGCGCTTTCCGGAACCGCCGGATAAAAGGATTATGTTCATGTCTGCTACCGCTCTGCTCTCATAGGATTATTCAAGAAATCCTCATACGCTAGGCGAATTCCGTCTTCAAGTTCAGTATTATATGTCCAGCCGAGTTTTGTTGCTTTCGATACATCAAGCAGCTTGCGGGGAGTTCCATTGGGTTTGCTTGTGTCCCATTCTATCTTCCCTGTATATCCAACGACTTTCGCCACAAGCTCGGTCAGTTCCTTAATAGTAAGTTCCTTACCAGTACCGGCGTTTACGGATCAGTAGGGGATTGAAAAGCAGAAGTACATCACCGGAAAGTAGCAGCATGCCCTCCCGGATACGTCCAGGAACAGGGGACATTGCAATCATGAATTCATCAAATAGAGTCGAACTGCGTCCATCAGACAGTTCATGAGGAACCGGACTAAAAAGTTTTCCTAAAGCACTATACTGGGGAACTCGTTTACTGTCTCCGCCTGAATGGATGACCAGAATTCTTTTTCCCTCCCAGCCACCTTGTTCATAAAGATAGCGAAGAACAGACAAGGTTGCACCGCCGCTACCGACCCTCACACCATATTCATCGGGAATAACGGCAAATTTGGTGTGGCTTGGAAGATAAGACTTCCTGTTCTCGATTTGCTTCTGGAAAGATAATGCCTGATGCTCATTTGAGGCAGTCAATATCACATGATCCCATACGGGAAATGTTGGGATTGAAATGCTCCTCTGGTAATCACCCCACGCATCAGAGTAGGATTGAGAAAGGTATAAACTCGTGTTCATAGATATCACTCTTTCGTTTTGAGACTGATTTATATGTTATATGGGAAGCTTTTTTCTACCACTGTTCCCTGTATTTGCTTGGCGGCACTCCTTCTATAGACTTAAACGTCTGGCTGAAATAATGCGGTGCTCCTAATCCACACTCGTATCCTATCTCTTCGACGGACTTATCACTGAATCGTAATAACTGTTTTGCTTTCGTAATACGCACAGATAGGATATATGAAGATAAAGATTGCCCGAACTGTTTCTTGAAAGTTTTGCTCAAATAATACTTGTTAATGTAGAACTGAGATGCCAGTCCATCCAAAGTGATTTTCAGATTATAGTTCTGATCCACATACTCTTTGATTGAAAGTACTGATTGTTTCTTTTTTGCTTTAACCTGATCTTCCGGATGCCAGCTATACTTCATTAGCCGTGTTAGGAGTTCAGATAAATACTGGTTTATCAGCATATCGCGCATATATTCTCCGGAACCAGCCACCTTCATCATCTCATCCCAGACAGCAAAAAACGGAGTGGGATCGTCCGGCGCGAAAACCGGTCTTCCACCTCGCTCCTTATACTTATCATATATATTTCCCATTGTTGGTCCATAGAAATGGATCCAGCGGAGAGTCCACAAGTTATGCTCCTCCGTTGTATGAGAATATGGAATGCTGCAGTCAATGAACACACAATCTCCCGCTTCCAGCTTATACGATTTATCATTATAAACAAGAGTACCGGAACCAGCGGTCACAATAAAGAATAGATAAGAAGATAATCCTGAACGTGAACTGGTATGGCATCTCTTCGCTTCGAGCTCTCCAATCTCTTGGAGATGAAGAAGACTTGATCGCGCAAAAGCAGAAGGTGTATATAAAATACGATTAGAGGCAACTATTGACGAGGCATTATTTGAAAACAACTCATCCATATTAACTGCCCCCTTCCCCACATTTCTTTCACTCACCCATCATTGCTTTTCGAGCTAAAACAATTCTGTTTTTCCACCCCGTCCATTATATATAAATAGTACAGCTGTAACTTGTATATGAATTCTTGCCACGGAATTATCGCTTTATTTCTTCAAGAAACTCTTTTTTGCTTGTTTGCGCCTACGCGAGTTCATCAGTCATTCACGAAATTTCCAGTTATTTATTCATCATTATATTATATCACAAATCATAAATATAGGCAATTCTTTTGTACGATGGCACCTTAATTTTCTGTTTTCAACAAATTCACAGAAAATTCTTTGTGAAAAATAGGAAAAAGCACTATATCAAAACTACTTGGGATATCAGGGATTTACACTTTAAATATATCTCTGAACAGCGAGGTAGAAAAAACACTCCGCACTGAGAGCAAGTAACGGTATTGATGCCGCGCGCCCGCAGCTGTCCAGAGTTTTAACGCTTTAGAGATTTATTCCGGGCACCGCAGATGACAGAGGGCTGACTGACAGACTCAGAAAACCCGTCCCAAGCTGTACGCCCGAGACGGGATTGGGTCCAGCGTCACGCTGGCTGTCTCTGCCGAACGGTTTAGATGTTTCTCGCGACTGCGAGGCAGAAAAAACCGCCTGCTACATAAGCAACAGACGGTATTGGGAGCGCGTGCTCCGCGCCTATCTGTGTCGAACGCTTTAGATTTTTTGATAACTCTGGACAGCGAGGCAGAAAAAACCGTCCCTTACTAAAAGTAAGAGACGGTATTCGCGGCGGGGCGTTCCCCGCTGGTCGGGGCGACCAGATTTGAACTGACGACATCCTGCTCCCAAAGCAGGCGCGCTACCAACTGCGCTACGCCCCGATATGATAACTGGCTGTTTTGCCGTGCTGATATTATACACTATATTATAATATTTGTCAATGCCCGCAGAATTTTTTTGCAAAATCTGAGAAAAAATTGAATTTAGATGTTTACAAATTGGTAAAAATGTGGTATTATATTGATATGGTGCATACCATTTTTGTCTAAGGTAATGCAATGCGATACCCCGCACTGTGCCGGGGTGCGCTAAAAATTAAGGAGGTTGTTTTCCAATGGCAAGACAAAAACTTACAATGGACGGTAATAACGCTGCCGGTCACGTGTCATACGCGTTTACGGAAGTAGCGGCTATCTACCCCATTACCCCCTCGTCCGTTATGGCTGAAGTTACGGACTCGTGGGCTGCGGCAGGCAGAAAGAACATTTTCGGTCAGGAAGTGCAGATCGTAGAGATGCAGTCCGAGGGCGGCGCGGCAGGCGCAGTTCACGGCTCCCTTTCCGCAGGTGCTCTCACCACTACCTACACCGCTTCGCAGGGTCTCCTGCTGATGATCCCGAATATGTACAAGATCGCAGGTGAGCTGCTCCCGAACGTTATCCACGTTTCGGCTCGTGCGCTCGCTTCCCACGCGCTCTCTATCTTCGGTGACCACAGCGATATCTACGCATGCCGCCAGACCGGTTACGCTATGCTCTGCTCCACCAACCCCCAGGAAGTTATGGATCTCGGCGCGGTAGCTCATCTCGCAACGATCAAGGGCAGAGTTCCGTTCCTCCACTTCTTCGACGGTTTCAGAACATCTCACGAGATCCAGAAGATCGAAGTATGGGATTACGATACCCTCGACAAGATGGTTGACAAGGACGCCGTAGCAGAATTCAGAAACAGAGCCCTCAACCCCGAGCAGCCTGTTCTCCACGGCTCCGCACAGAACCCCGACATCTTCTTCCAGGCAAGAGAAGCTTCCAACACATACTATGACAAGATCCCCGAGATCGTTACCGAGTACATGGACAAGGTAAACGCGGAAATCGGTACCGATTACAAGCTCTTCAACTACTACGGTGCTCCCGACGCTGAGCAGGTAATAGTTGCTATGGGTTCCGTAAACGATACTATCGAGGAAACTATCGACTACCTCTTAAAGCAGGGCAAGAAGGTCGGACTCGTAAAGGTAAGACTGTACAGACCGTTCGTTTCTTCCGCATTCGCGGCAGCAATTCCTTCCACTGTAAAGAAGATCACCGTTCTCGACAGAACAAAGGAACCCGGTTCCATAGGCGAGCCGCTCTACCTCGACGTAGTTGCAGCTCTCAAGCAGGAAGGCAAGTTCCAGGACGTTCCCGTATACACAGGCAGATACGGTCTCGGTTCCAAGGACTGCACTCCCGCGCAGATCATCTCCGTATACAACAACGACAGCAAGCCCCGCTTCACTATCGGTATCACGGACGATGTCACAAACCTCTCGCTCCCGATCACCGAAAATCCGAACACCACTCCCGAAGGCACAACATGCTGCAAGTTCTGGGGTCTCGGCTCTGACGGTACTGTCGGCGCGAACAAGAACTCTATCAAGATCATCGGCGACCACACCGATATGTACGCTCAGGCTTACTTCGAGTATGACTCCAAGAAGTCCGGCGGCGTTACCATTTCGCACCTGCGTTTCGGCAAGTCCCCGATCAAGTCCACCTACTTCGTGAACAAGGCTGACTTCGTTGCCTGTCACAACCCGTCCTATATCGACAAGTACGATATGGTACAGGACGTTAACCCCGGCGGTTCGTTCCTGCTCAACACACAGTGGACAGTTGACGAGCTCGACGAGAAGCTCCCCGCTCCCGTCAAGGCTTATATCGCAAAGAACAACATCAACTTCTATATCATCAACGCTATCAAGGTAGCTGCTGAGATCGGCCTCGGAAACAGAACCAACACAGTTCTCCAGTCCGCGTTCTTCTCTATCGCGAACATCATTCCTCCGGCAGACGCTGTTGAGTATATGAAGAAGATGGCTTACAAGTCCTTCGCAAAGAAGGGCGATGACGTTGTAAACATGAACTACGCCGCTATCGACAAGGGCGCAGGCGAGGTCATCAAGGTAGACGTTCCCGCTTCGTGGGCAAATGCTGAGGGCTCGCTCCCGACACATCACGCAGAGGGCGACAACAAGTTCCTCGTTGACTTCATCAACAACGTTCAGATCCCCGTTAATGCTCAGCGCGGCAACCAGATCCCCGTATCGACCTTCGTTGATATCGCGGACGGTACATTCCCGCAGGGTACGGCGGCATTCGAGAAGCGCGGCATAGCTGTCAAGGTGCCCGAGTGGAATCCCGACAACTGTATCCAGTGCAATATGTGCTCTATGGTCTGCCCGCACGCTGTCATCAGACCGATCATACTTGATGAGGCTGAAGCCGCGGCTGCTCCCGAGGGAACAAAGACTCTCGACGCTACGGGACTTGCAGGCAAGAAATTCACAATGGCTGTTTCCGTGCTCGACTGCACAGGCTGCGGTGTCTGCGCTAACGTATGCCCCGGCAAGAAGGGCGAGAAGGCTCTCACAATGAAGGGTCTCGAGACACAGGAAGCTCAGCAGAAGTGCTTCGATTACGCTATCAAGACCTCCGACAAGCCGGAAGTTCTCGAAAAGTTCAAGCCCACTACAGTAAAGGGTTCGCAGTTCAAGCAGCCGCTGCTTGAATTCTCCGGCGCTTGCGCGGGCTGCGGCGAGACTCCTTACGCTAAGCTCGTTACACAGCTCTTCGGCGACAGAATGTATATCGCCAACGCGACAGGCTGCTCGTCCATCTGGGGCGGCTCCGAGCCTTCCACTCCGTACACCACCAACAAGGCAGGCAGAGGTCCCGCATGGGGCAACTCCCTCTTCGAGGACAACGCGGAATACGGTCTCGGTATGTTCCTTGCGCAGGATACACTCCGCACAAGAGCACAGCAGCACCTCAAGGCTCTCTGCGAGCAGGCTAAGCCCGAAATGCAGGAAGCTATCAAGGCATATTTCGACACAATAAACGACGGTACGGCTAACCTCGCGGCTACCGAGGCTCTCGTTTCCAAGCTCGAGAAGTGCGACTGCGACAACCCCGAGAAGGCTGAAGTTCTCAAGCTCAAGAACTACCTGTCCAAGAAGTCCAACTGGATATTCGGCGGCGACGGCTGGGCATACGATATCGGTTACGGCGGCGTTGACCACGTCCTCGCAAGCGGTAAGAACGTAAATGTCCTCGTATTCGATACCGAGGTTTACTCCAACACAGGCGGTCAGGCTTCCAAGGCTACCAACATCGGTGCGGTCGCACAGTTCGCGGCAGCAGGTAAGGCTGTAAAGAAGAAGGATCTCGCGGGTATGGCTATGAAGTATGGCTACGTTTATGTAGCACAGATCGCCATGGGCGCCGACAGAAACCAGTGCATCAAGGCTCTCGCAGAAGCAGAGGCTTATGACGGACCTTCGCTCGTTATCGCGTATGCACCTTGCATCAACCACGGTATCAAGGGCGGTCTGACAATAGCTCAGCAGGTAGAGAAGGAAGCCGTTGATGCAGGCTACTGGCATCTGTTCAGATTCAACCCCGACGCAGAGCAGAGGTTCACTCTCGACAGCAAGGCTCCGACAGGCGATTACAAGACCTTCATGATGCGTGAGGTTCGTTACAACTCGCTTGCACGCTCCAACCCCGACAGAGCAGAAAAACTCTTCAACATCGCTATCGAAAACAGCAAGCAGAAGTACGACGACCTCGTAAGACTCGTTGACTACTACAAGGCATAAGCATTAAAAAGAAGCTCCCCGCAGAAATGCGGGGAGTTTTTTTGTATTTATGTTTTTTTCAGCCGAGAACCTTTTTCGCGTAATCCACGGTATCTTTTGCGTCCTTAGCGTAGCAATCGGCACCGATAGCGTCGGCGTAATCCTGCGTGAGGACAGCGCCGCCGACCACTACGCGCGCATCGTGACCGCTCTGCCGGAGAAGCTTTATGGTGTTCTCCATTGCTCCGAGCGTGGTAGTCATCAGGGCGCTGAGTCCCACGAGCTTCACGTCATGCTCTATCGCCGCGTCAACGACCTTCTGCTCGGGGACGTCCTTGCCGAGGTCTATGACCGTGTAGCCGTAGTTCTCAAGGAGCGTTTTGACTATATTCTTGCCGATGTCGTGGATATCGCCCTTGACGGTGGCGAGGACTATCTTGCCCTTGCTGATACGGTTCTCGCCGCTCATGGACGCTTTTATCGCCGAGAAGCACGCCTGCGCGGCATTCGCGGAAAGAATGAGCTGCGGCAGGAATATCTTGTTCTTGCCGAAATCGTCGCCCGCGCGGTCGAGAGCCGGGATAAGCTCGTTATTGATGATATCCATGGAATCGACACCCTCGGCGAGCTTCTGCTTCGTGAGCTGCTCCGCGTCCTTGTCGAGCCCCTTCTCTATCGCGTAGGCGAGAGTGACCTCGGCTTTCGGGAGGGTGGGCTTTTTCGAGGTGTCGGCTCCGAAGCGCTCGATGAAGGCTGTAGCGTTCGCGTCATGGGCGGCAAGTACGCGGTAAGCGAATACCGCGCCGGACATCGCGGTGATGTTCGGGTTTATGATAGGTAAGTCGAGCCCGCATTCCATAGCCATAGAGAGGAATGTGCTGTTGATGAGCTCGCGGGTCGGGAGACCGAAGGAAATGTTCGACACGCCGAGGACGGTGTGCATTCCGAGGCGCTCCTTGACCTCGCGCAGAGCGTTAAGGGTCTCATATACCGCCTTCTGCTCGGTGCTGACCGTCAGGGTGAGACAGTCGATGAAAACGTCCTCCTTCGGTATACCGTACCCCGCAGCCTTGTCCCGTATGCGCTCCGCTATTGCTACGCGCTGCGCGGCTGTTGGGGGGATACCGTTCTCGTCGAGGGTAAGACCGACTACTGCGGCGCCGTATTTCTTCACTATCGGGAGAATGCGTTCCATGACGGCATTCTCGCCGTTGACGGAGTTGACTATCGCCTTGCCGTTATAAACCCTGAGCGCCGCCTCGATGACATCGGGCTTTGTGCTGTCTATCTGGAGGGGCAGGTCGGTGATGCCCTGAAGCGCCTTCACCACCCGCGCCATCATCTCTTTCTCGTCTATCTCCGGCAAACCGACATTCACGTCGAGGATATCCGCGCCTGCCGAGACCTGCTCGAGCGCCTGATTAAGGATATAATTGATATCGTTGTTCTTGAGCGCTTCCTTGAAGAGCTTTTTGCCGGTGGGGTTTATGCGCTCGCCGATAATGCGGGGACAGTCTATGAGCACGGTGCGGCTGTAGCTGCATACCGCCGAGGTGCCGTTCCTTCTGCCGCGGACGACGGGGGAATGCTCCCCGAGCATGGCTTTAAGCCCGCTGATGTAGTCGGGTGTGGTACCGCAGCAGCCGCCGTACACCTTCACGCCCATTTCCGTGTATCTAACGCAGTCGGAGACATACTGCTCCGCCGAAACGCTGTACGCGCCGGTAGCCGGGTCGGGAAGCCCCGCGTTCGCCTTCACCATGACCGGAAGGTCGGTGTAGCGGGTTATCTCCTCCACTATCTCATAGAGCTCGTCCGGTGCAAGTGAGCAGTTCACCCCCACGGCGTCCGCCCCCAGCCCCGTCAGTGTCATCGCCATGGCGGAGGGTAAGCAGCCCGTGAAGGTGCGCCCGTTCTTCTCGAAGGACATGAACGCGAATACCGGCAGGTCGGAATTCTCCTTCGCCGCCAGCAGTGCCGCCTTTATCTCATACAGGTCGGTCATGGTCTCGATTATGACGAGGTCGGCTTTATCCCTTCCGGCGACAACTATCTCGCGGAAGATGTCATAGGCGTCCTCGAAGGCAAGAGTTCCCGCCGGCTCGAGGAGCTGTCCCGTAGGTCCTATGTCCAGCGAAACGAGCGTTTCCGTTCCCTCGGCGGCTCTGCGGGCAATGGTGAGCGCCTTGTCCACGACCTCCGCGGTAGTGTAGCCGCTTTTCGCGAGCTTCAGGCGGTTCGCCCCGAAGGTGTTGGCGTTGATGATGTTCGCCCCCGCCTCGATGTACGAGCGGTGAATGGCGTAAACATCGTCCTCGCGGGCGAAATTCATTATCTCGGAGGTCTCCCCCGGCTTCATTCCGCGCTTCTGGAGCTCGGTGCCGAAGCCTCCGTCAAGTATCACATAATCTCTGTCAAGCAGTTCCCTGACTGTTGCCACAATGTCCCCCGTCCTTTCGGAATTGGCATTTTTCTCTTAAATTGCAGACCGCGCAGCCGCGCACCTTCCGCTCCTGCTCGTTGTCGGACACGCCTATCACGGCTGTAACCGACTTTCTCGGTAGGAGAATATCGCTCTCCGTCGCAGTAAGCCCTATCAGCTTGTCGGCGTTCAGGAAGCGTATCAGCTCCGGCTGCACCGAGATAGGATAGTCCCCGTAG
Source organism: uncultured Ruminiclostridium sp. (assembly GCA_905235805.1). Taxonomy (GTDB): domain Bacteria; phylum Bacillota; class Clostridia; order Oscillospirales; family Ruminococcaceae; genus Ruminiclostridium_E. Next base: position 22,270 of record CAJOMV010000023.1, on the reverse strand, counting down.
CCGGGGCTGTACCGCCATGTGAGGAAGCCCTCCGTCGCCGCGGCTATCTCCCGCTCGATGCGGTCGCAGAACTCCTCGGTCATGGCGCTCGCAAGAGCGTCCAGTATCAGCGCGTACGCCATATTCGCTATCTCCGCCCGCCGTATCACGCCGTCCGCGGCGCTCCCGAGAGTGGCGGCGAAGAATATCACCCTGTCGCTCTTCGCGAGGTGCGCGGCTATATCGTCCCCGATAAGCAGCGGCGCCGCCTCGGACTTGCTCACTATCTTGTGACAGGAGCGCATTACGGCGGCAGCGGTCAGCTCCTCATATCCCCTGTCGAGCAGCGCCGCGGTGGTCTCGTCGGGCGTATGCCCCCGGTAGCCGAGATACCGCAGCGCCTCGCTCTTCACGTCCGTCACAGAAGCTTCTCCACTATCCCGACTATCTTCTTCGCGACATACGGGTTGTTCATCGTGTAGATGTGCACGCCGTCAACGCCGTTCGCGAGCAGGTCGGTTATCTGGTCGGCGGCATAGGCTATACCCGCGTCGATAAGTGCCTCGGGGCGGCTCTCGTACTTCGTGACCATGCGCACGAACTTCTGCGGGAGCGAAGCGCCGCACATCGTCACCATACGCTCTATCTGCGACTTGCTCGTCACCGGCATTATCCCCGCCGATATCGGCACATTTATCCCCGCTATGGTCGCTTTCTCGCGAAGGTCGTAGAAGAACGCGTTGTCGAAGAAGAGCTGGCTTATCAGCTCCTCGGCTCCCGCGTCCACCTTTTTGCGGAGATTGAGGATATCCGCGGTGAGGCTCTCCGCCTCGGTATGCCCCTCGGGGTAGCATGCCCCCGAAATGCCTATGCTGTCGTATTCGTGGTGCTCGCGGATAAAGGCGATAAGCTCATTCGCGTGCTTAAAATCGGTCTTGGGCGGCTTGTCGGGGCTTATGTCCCCGCGAAGGGCAAGGATATTCTCTATCCCCTTCTCCTTGAAGCTGTCCATTACCGTGATGACTTCCTCCTTCGAGTTGTTGACGCAGGTGATGTGCGCCATTGCTTCGATCCCGCAGTCATTCTTGATATGGGCGGCAATATCCCGGGTGAAGGTGTTGGCGGTATTGCCGCCGGCGCCGTAGGTAACGCTGATATACGCGGGCTTCAGAGCCGCAAGCTCGTCCACCGCCGCGGTAATGCTCTCCACACCGCTCGTCTTTTTCGGCGGGAATACCTCGAATGAGAGCACCGCCTTGTCATTTTGTCTGAAAAGTTCGGATATTTTCATAATTAAAGCTTCTTTCCGTTGTAGGTGATCGTGACATTATCGGCATTCGCGCCGGAGAAGTCGTTCCCGAGGTCCATTTCCGTCCAGTCGGACTTATGTATGCGCACGTTTATGGTGAGGGTATCGCCCCCCGGGAGCACTCCCGAAGCCTTCATCGTGCATTTGGTGTCGGTCTTGTCACCGGTAGCCTTGGAGAAGCTGCCGGAGATATTGCCGGTGACCGCCTGATAGGTGCTGCCCTGAATGTCGGCGTAGTCGCACTCGAATACCACATCTCCGCCGCCGTCGTTGGTGAAGAAATAATCGGCGGTGAGCTTGGAGAGGTCTATTCCTGTGCTGCCGGTGTTGGTTATTTTAAGGGAGAATGCTATAGTGTTGCCCGTGCCGCTCGCCTGCTGCTGTTCGAGGGCTACACTTACCGTTCCCTTGTCGGACATCTGCACGGCGGGAGCGTTGTTTACTGTGCCGGAGCCGGAGTAACCGCCGCCGGAGCTTCCGCCGCTGTTGTTATTGCCGCCACTGTTATTGTTCGTGTTCAGCGAGGGCTTGATATCCTTTATCGCGTCGCCGGTATTCTTGTCGTTGGGCTCGGTGCCGAATACGAGAGACGTGCCCTCATAAAGCGCCATATTCTCCGCTTTGACCAGGGTACCGGAGCCGACCTGCCCCACATCTATATAGGACGGGTCGTTGGAGTTGTCCCACACGCCCTTCGTATTGCGTATGCGGAACTGTACCTCCTTCTTGTAGGTGTCCTGTCCGCCGGGGTAGATGTTGGTGCCGGTGAAATCTATCGCGACATAGTAGAGGTTCTTGTCCTTGTTCCAGCAAAGCACGTCGCTGGCTGAGCCTCCCTGCATATAGTTGGTGCTCACCACAAGGTCGGAGGCGCTGCCGCCCGCGGCGATTATCTCGGAGATATCGAAGAAGTAGCAAAGCTTCAGGTCGTCGGTATTGCGCGCCGGGTAGGCGGTCTTGTTATAGACGAGAGCCTTTATCTCGATGAAATCCTGACCGTTCACATTTATGGTAGCGTCGGCGTAGAGCTCGTCGTCGGGGGGCTCTATGGCGCCGAAGTTTTTGAGGGTCTTGCCGCCGTACTCGCTCCAGAGCTTCACGAGAGCTCCGGTAAAGCCCGCGTTATAGTCGCAGGCGACCTCATTGTTGACGTAGTTGCTGCGGTCGTCGGAGTAATCGTCACTGCGTCCGGGACCTCCCACAAGAGCGCCGTAAAGAATGTGGCGGTTGCCCGACGGGTCACCTATATTGTTGGTGTAGGAGCCATGCGCTGTGCGGTGGTGCGGGTTGACGGGGGGATTTTCGCCGTAGCCGCAGACGAAGCTGCGCCCGGTGCTGCCGAGAGCGTAATCTACCTGCGTTTTCGCGAATTTCTTGTAAGCCTCTGCCTTATCGGCGGAGGTGGGCTTGCCGTGTGTGACGTAGGAGAGCGCCACAAAGGCTGTCGTGGTCGCGTATCTGAGCGCGCCCCACTGGTCGCAGTAAGCGAGACCCTTCGGGGTCTTGTATATCTCGTTCACCCAATAGTCGAGGTGCTTTTCGATAGCGACACGGTAGGTGGCGCTGCCTGTCTCGTTGGCGAGCAGAACAGCCGTGCCCCACGATTTGTCGTCCCAGCAGAGCGCCCAGTTCGCGTCGCCCTCATGGAACCAGTCCTTCGCCTTTTTGAGGTAATCCTCCTCGCCGGTAGCCTTATACAGCCAGAACGCCGCGAACGCGAGGTCGTCGTTGAAGCCGCCGTAGGACTGGTAGAAGCCGTTCGCGGCGGTATAGCCGCTGTCGGACTTGACCTTCTCTGAATAGGCATAGAGCTCCTTCGCGTGCTTGATGCACTGCTGAGAGTATGCGCTGTCGGTATCCTTGAATACCACCGCGCAGGAAGCGAGGGAAGCCGCGGTGCAGGCTGTGACAGTGGAGCCGGGATTGTTGAGGTCTACCTTATAGGAGGGGCGCTTCATCTGCGCCTCGACAGCCTCGGCAGGTCCCCACCAGCCGTGGTCGGCATTGCCGTCGCCCACCTGATAGTAGTAGACATTCGCCTCTGGGTGACACTTGATGAAGTAGTCGTTGCCCCAGCGTATAACGTCGAGTATGTAGTCGAGCTGACCGCTCTCCTTATACGCGTCCTTGTCCTCATAGACCGACCATGCGAGGACAGCCATCGAGTAGGACATGGGAAGATTGAACTTTACATTGTCGCCCGCGTCAAAGAAGCCTCCGGTCAGGTCGAGCCCGTTGTCCTTTCCGTCGTTCAGGCAGGAATCCCCGCGCCAGTTGCAGCGGAAATCGTCCGGCAGGTCTCCCGAGCGCTGGAGGTCATAGAACATAATGGACTTCTGGAGAGCCTCGCCGTAGTTGAAGACCGAGGTCTGCTCCCTGCCCTCATAGCCGCCGTTCGCGGTATATTTCGAGGAAGCGCTGCTTTTCGGTGCCGAGGCGGTTGTTCCGGCGGTAGTCACCGCTTCGGTGACAGACTGCGTTTCGGAAGCGGTCGTGCCAGCCGTTGCAGCGGCCGTGTTACCCTCCGTACCGGCAGTTGTGGCAGCAGTTCCGGCGGTGGAGGTCTCCGCTGTATCGGAAGCTTCCGCGGAGGTCCCGGCAGTGGCAGAGGTGTCGGACGAGCCTTCGGCGCCGCTTGTTCCCGACGTGCCGGAGGTACCCGAGGTCTCCCCGGAGGTGCCGCCCGAGGACTCCGGAGCCGTCGGCGCGGCGGAGGCGGTCTCCGCGGGCGCGGGACGTTCGGACTGTCCGCAGCCCGAAAGCATGACCGCTGCCGCAAGCAGTGCCGCAGCCGCTCTTCTTGTTCTCATAAATAAACGCTCCTTTCGCGGTATGTACAGAAAATCTATTCTATTATAACATATAAACATGATTTTCGCAACCGCATTTTTGTAATTTTTCATTAAAACGATATTTTTTTGAAAAAATACTTGCATTTGAAGGAAAAGTGTGTTATAATGATTTCTGCATTATCGGAAAATATGTAAGGAGATAAAGAGAAATGTCAGTGCTTGAAATAATTTTTGCAATTCTGCTCATACTCGCGTGCGTTTTCATAATCGCTGTCGTACTCATGCAGGAATCAAAGCAGGGTATGTCGAACGTCATCTCGGGCGGAAGCTCGGATAACTACTTCCAGAAGAACAGCGGAAGAACGAAGGAAGCGAAGCTCTCGAGAGCTACCAAGATCGCCGCTGTGTTCGTGTTCGTCATTGCTATCGCGGTGAACCTCATCACAGTTTACTGGGGCGGGGATAATTCCTCCGATGCAGGTTCGTCGGCAGCAGTCACCGACCTTAACTTCGATATCGTTCCCGAGGAAGATACGGCAGCCGATGACAGCGAAGCCGCAGAGACCACCGCAGCACCCGAAGAAGCCGAGGATGACGTTGCGGAAACGGTCGCAGCCGAGTAATAAACAGTCGGAAAGAATATCGGACGCGGTACGGTGTATATCCCGTACCGCGAAATTTTTTCAGGAGGATATGTATGGCACAGGAAAAAACAAGCTACCCCAAGTCGATATATTTCAAGCTCCCCAACTATGGCATCATCAGAGCGGGAAATACATATATCGGCAGCGAGAATACCTTCAACTACCGCTTCAAGCTGGATAAGGACGCGGATAAGATACACCTGTGGGTATGGTACGGGATGAAGAGCTTCGAGCTTTCGGAAACGGTCAGCGAGCATGAAGCGGAGAACAGCGAGAAGGGTATGTCCGACCTCGCGGCAGCGGTAGATGAGGATTACGATGTCTATAAGGCAAAGCTCAAGGCGGGAGAGATAAAGGGGCGCCGAACCTACGAGGACCGCGAGAACAGCGGTCCGGTGCTCTCGGATTATGAGCTGTTCGGCGAGGACGACGGCGGCGAGGACGGCAATAAGTCCGGCGAAGAATAAAAAATTTCATAAAGCTATTGACAAACAGTGAAAAATGTTGTATAATAGCCATTGTATTATAAACAGGAAGAAGAAAGTTTTCTCACCCGCCGACGCCGGAGAGCAGTCAGGCGCGGTTGTTTATAAGGTTCATTCAATAATGTGACTGGATCTTTGGACGTGGGTGAGACCTGCGTCTTTTTGTTTGGATTTAAAATTTGTCTTCACTAAAAGTGCTAACGAAAGGGAGTGTACACCATCAGCAAAAAGGATCTGCTCATTAATGATGAGATTCACGAAAAGGAAGTCAGAGTTATCGGATCGGAGGGCGAACAGCTCGGCATCATGTCGTCTGCGGACGCACTCGCAAAAGCGGAGGAGGAAGACCTCGACCTCGTGCTCATAGCGCCTCAGGGCAATCCGCCCGTATGCCGCATAATGAACTACGGCAAATATCGCTTCGAGCAGGCAAAGCGTGAGAAGGAAGCCCGCAAGAACCAGAAGCAGGCGGAGCTCAAAGAGATACAAATGTCTCTCAATATCGATACCAACGATTTCAACACCAAGGTAAATCAGGCAGTCAAGTTCCTCAAGGGCGGCGATAAGGTAAAACTGCGCGTCCGCTTCAGAAGAGCAAGAGAAATGTCCCACATGAACCTCGGTGAAGACCTGATGAAGAAGTTCGTGGATGCCTGCGCTGAATACGGCAGTACGGATAAGCCCGCGACACTTGAGGGAAGAAACTATATGATAGTAATTTCCCCGAAGCAGCAGGGATCCGCTCCCAAGAAAGCAAAGAACACCGAAGGCGAAGAATAATTAAGGAGGATACAAAAGAAATGGCAAAGAACAAGATCAAAACTCACAGCGGTGCCAAGAAGCGCTTTAAGTTTACAGCAACCGGTAAGATCAAGTACCAGCGTACAAACCGCCGTCACAGACTGACACAGAAGGCTACCAAGCGTAAGAGAGTCAACCGCGCGGCAGGTTATTCGGATAAGACAAACGTAGCCGAGATCAAGGCACTTATGCCCTACGCAAACTGATCGGAAACAGGAGGAATAGAAAATGGCACGAGTAAAAGGCGCTTTAGCTACGCGCAAAAGAAGAAATAAGACATTAAAGCTCGCAAAGGGCTACTGGGGCGGCAAGAGCAAGCTCTTCAAAACAGCCAAGGAAGCCGTATGGAAGAGCGGTCAGTACGCTTACATCAGCAGACGCCTGAAGAAGAGAGATTTCAGAAAGCTCTGGATCACAAGAATTTCCGCGGCGTGCAAGCTCAACGGCATGAATTATTCGACCTTCATCAACGGTCTGAAAAAGGCTGACATCTCGCTCAACCGCAAGATGCTCTCCGAAATAGCGATCAATGACGCAGCAGGCTTCACAGCTCTCTGCGACAAGGCAAAAGCCGCGCTCTGATACGGAAAAATATATCACGCCCGTTTCGCGCGGGCGTGATATTTTCGCATTATGAGGTTTTGAAAAAACGCTTATCCGCGGCGTATCCCGAGCGGATCCTCGTCCCGCGAGACCACCTTTTCGGTGCGTATCGTCTCGTCGGGGTGACGGTTGAAATAGAAGACGCAGAAGCCTATCGAAGCAACCACAGCAAGCACCGCTCCGCGGGTGATATAGCCCGTCACGAAGCTGTCAGCCTCCGGGTATTCCGCAAGCAGGGCGGCATAATCTCCGATCGCCTGAATGAACGATACTCCGGCAAAAGCCGCACAGGCTTTCACGCCCGCGCCAAGCCCGGAAACAATGACCGCGAGCACGGTAAGGAGCGGACATGCTATGACCCCGCACGCGTCGAGCTTGCGGGCAAGGAAACGGTAATCCGCGAAAACCACTACGGCGGTAATGCCCGAAAGTATATACGCAGAAATCTCGGTAGAAAGCCCGAAAGCCGTTATCTCGATATCCGCTCTCACTGTGAGCACCGCGATGACGACCATTGCGGCGGCACCTATGACAGCGCCGATAACTCCGAGCACGCTCCGCAGATCGAAGCCGAGCTTCACGCGGTATTCGTTCTCGCCGCCCGTGACCTGCGCGGGCTTCTCTGCGGCAAAGAAGCGGTAACCGCTCCCGGTCAGTCCGAGCGCGTCAAGCCCCTCGGTAAGCTTATCCAAGAACCCGATAAGATATATCACATTCTCCTGCATAAGGCTGAAGCTGTCAAGCTCGGCAGTGACGCTCTCGATGCCGCAGGACTGCGATATGAGCGCATTTTTGGGTAAACCTTCACCGAGCTCGCTTATCAGCGCGTGGATCCGCTCGGAACGCTCCGACGGCTTTTCGCAGAATATATCGACGATGTACCGACCCCCACGGTCGGAAACGGTAACCCCGAAGCCGCGCACAGTCCCGTACAGAGCATTGTGCTCCGCGGAATACGCGAGACCGGTCTCGGCAGTGATACCGCTTAATTCACTGAACATACAGATCCCCTCCGCAACTATTCTAACACATAAGAGGAACAATGTCAATGACAGTTTCATCAAGAAAAAATCCCGCAGTCACGGCTTACCGCGAGCTGAGCGCCGACAGGAAAGCCCGTGTCCGGGAGGGAAGGTTCAACATCGAGGGAGTCCGGCTCTGCGAGGAGGCTTTGGAGGCGGGACTTACTCTGACCGCCGCGTTCATCACGGAAAGCGCGCTGAACAGGTACCCGAAGGTGTGCGGGCTGATAAGAGAGCACACCGAGCCTGTCATGATAACCGACGAGCTCGGCGCGTACATCTCCGACACCAAATCTCCGCAGGGCGTGTTTCTCACAGCGGAGATTCCCGTCAACATACCCGCGACAGACGGCGAGGAGTGCAGGCTGCTGCTGCTTGACGGGGTGCAGGACCCGGGCAATGTGGGGACTATGATACGCACGGGAGAGGCTCTCGGGATAGACGGGATAGCGCTCTCGCCGGAATGTGCGGATATATGGTCGCCCAAAGTGGTAAGAAGCGCCATGGGAAGTCTGTTCAGGCTTCCGGTCACGGTCACGCCGCTGACAGAGTCCATAAGCAGACTGCACTCGCAGGGCTTCTCGATATACGCCGCGGTGCTCGACGAGAAGGCTCACGGCATAGACAAGGTGACATTCCCGCCGAAATGCGCGGTGATAATCGGAAACGAGGGGAACGGAGTTTCCCGGGAAGTAATAAATTCGGCAGACGGAAATATATATATTCCGATAAGCAGTGCGGAATCGCTGAACGCCTCGGTGGCGGCTGCGATATTCTGCTATGAGATGCGAAACCGCAGGAAATGAAAGGAAAGATCAGAAAATTGTCCGATTTAGTAATTGTTGAGTCTCCCGCAAAGGCAAAGACCATAAAGAAATACCTCGGCAAGGATTATGACGTGGTGGCGTCCGTAGGTCATATAAGAGACCTGCCGAAATCGAAGCTCGGCGTGGATATAGAGAACAATTTCCAGCCGATGTACGAGAACAAGCGGGAAAAATCCGCGCTGATAAAGGAACTCAAGTCACAGGCAGCGAAAGCCGACACCGTGTACCTCGCGACCGACCCGGACCGCGAGGGTGAAGCGATATCGTGGCATCTCGCCCATGTGCTGGGACTCGACGGCAGCAAGCCGATACGCGTCACGTTCAGCGAGATAACCAAGACAGGCATACAGAACGGTATGTCCGCGCCGAGAAGCATAGACATGGATCTCGTCAACGCGCAGCAGGCGCGCCGCATTCTCGACAGGATAGTGGGCTATAAGCTCAGCCCCTTCCTGTGGAAAAAGGTGCGCAGAGGGCTTTCCGCCGGAAGAGTGCAGTCCGTGGCGGTAAGGCTCATCGTTGACAGGGAAAATGAGATAAAGGCGTTCGAGAGCCAGGAATACTGGACTGTGGACGCGAAGCTGCACGGTACGGCTTCGAGAAAGCAGTTCCCCTCCAAGCTCGCCGAGATAGACGGCAAGAAGGCGGAGCTGAAAACGAAGGAAGAAGCCGACAAGGTGCTGGAATACCTGAAGGACAAGGATTTCATCGTGACCGCGATCAAAAAGTCGGTGCGCAAGAAGCAGCCCGCTCCGCCGTTCACCACCTCCACCCTCCAGCAGGAAGCGTCCCGCAGGCTCTCGTTCAACGCGAGAAGAACCATGAAGGCGGCGCAGGAGCTGTACGAAGGTATCGAAATAGAAGGGCGCGGCGCGGTAGGTCTCATCACCTATATGAGAACCGACAGCCTGCGTGTCTCGGAAGAGGCGCAGAAAGCCGCCGCGGATATGATAAGGGAGCGCTTCGGCGAGGAGTACCTCCCCGCAAAGCCCCGTGTGTACAAGGCTAAGAGCAACGCGCAGGACGCGCATGAGGCGATACGTCCCTCGACTATCGACATTACCCCCGAGGAGGTAAAATCGAGCCTTTCCTCCGACCAGTATAAGCTCTACAAGCTGATATGGGAGAGATTTATGGCGAGCCAGATGGAGAACGCCCTGCTGGACGCGGCGGCTATCGACATCATGGCGGGGAACTGCCTGTTCAAGACTACGGGCTTCACCGTAAAGTTCGACGGCTTCACAAGACTGTATGAGGAGACGACCGAGAACAATTCCGAGGAGGGCGGTGCTATCCCGAAGCTGAACAAGGATGAAAAGCTCACCGTTATGTCGCTGCTCGGGAACCAGCACTTCACACAGCCGCCTCCGCGTTACACGGAAGCGAGCCTGATAAAGGCGCTGGAGGAGAACGGCATCGGAAGACCGTCCACCTACGCGCCGACTATCACGACGATACTCGACCGCCACTATGTGGAGCGCGAGCAGAAGCAGCTCAAGCCCACTCCCCTCGGAGATGTTATCACCGAGCTGCTGAAGGATCATTTTGAGAATATAGTCGATACCAAGTTCACCGCGCAGATGGAGGGGAACCTCGATAAGGTGGAGGAAGGCAGAGAACAGTGGTTTGAAGTCCTTAAGGACTTCTACGGCGACTTTGCCGAGACCCTCGAAAAGGCGGAGCACGATATGGAGGGCAAGCGCGTAAAGGTGCCGAACGAGCCCACCGATATCATCTGCGAGAAGTGCGGCAGACACATGGTCATAAAGATAGGACCGTACGGGAAATTCCTCGGGTGTGAGGGCTTCCCGGAGTGCACGAACACCCGGAAGATCGTCACCGAGACAGGCGGGAACTGCCCGAAATGCGGCAAGAAGATGCTCGCGAGAAAGAGCAAGAAGGGAAAACCCTTCTTCGGCTGCGAGGATTACAAGGACTGCGGCTTCATGACATGGGACACACCTATCCCGGATAAATGCCCGCAGTGCGGCTGCACTCTCTTCAAGAAGGCGGGCAGGAAGGGTAAGATCTACTGCGCGAAGGAAGGCTGCGGCTACGAGACGGAGAGCAGCGACAAGAATGAGGGTTGACGTTATCGGAGCGGGGCTCGCGGGGTCGGAGGCGGCATGGGCTGCCGCGAACCGCGGGGCTGAAGTAACGCTTTTTGAGATGAAGCCCGCGAAGATGTCCCCGGCGCACAGGTACGCGGGGTTCGCGGAGCTGGTGTGCAGCAATTCCCTCAAAGCCGCCCGTATCGACAGCGCGGCGGGAATGCTCAAGGAAGAGATGAGGCTGCTCGGCTCGCTCACCATGGAGGCTGCGGAGGCGACCGCCGTTGAGGCGGGCGGTGCGCTCGCCGTGAACCGGACGGATTTTTCGGACTATATCACGGATAAGCTTCGCTCCCACCCGAACATCACGATAGAAGAGCGGGAAATAACGGCATTTCCCGAAAAGAACACGATTATAGCCACAGGACCTCTCACAAGCGACAGCTTCGCGGAGGTCATATACGGAAGGCTCGGGAAAGCGCTCAGCTTCTACGACGCGGCGGCTCCGATTGTCACTGCGGAGAGCATAGACACGACCAAGGCGTTCTTCGCCTCCCGCTATGACAAGGGCGGCGCGGATTATCTCAATTGTCCGTTCACGAAGGAAGAATACGAGCGGTTCTATGAGGCGCTGGTGAGCGCGGAGACAGCGCCGCTGCACGAATTTGAGGATCTCACCGTGTACGAGGGTTGTATGCCCGTGGAGGTGCTCGCAAAGCGCGGTATCGACAGCGTGCGGTACGGCTGCATGAAGCCCGTCGGGCTTACCGACCCGCGTACGGGACGCCGACCCTATGCGGCGGTGCAGCTTCGGAAGGAGAACTCCGAGGGGACTATGTACAACCTCGTGGGATTCCAGACAAACCTGAAATTCGGTGAGCAGAAACGGGTATTCGGCATGATACCGGGGCTTGAGAACGCGGAATTCGTGCGGTACGGCGTAATGCACAGGAATACGTTCCTGAACTCTCCGGCACTGCTCGACAGCGGCTTTAAGCTGAAGTGCAGCGATAACATATACTTCGCGGGGCAGATGACCGGCGTGGAGGGGTACACCGAAAGCGCCGCGAGCGGCATAATAGCAGGTATCAACATAGTCCGTGCGCTCGGAGGAAAGGAAAGCCTCCCGCTGCCGGAGGTCTCCATGACCGGAGCGCTGGCGCGGCATATCAGCACCGAAAACGCAGATTTCCAGCCTATGGGAGCGAATATGGGAATGCTCCCAATGCTCGACAGAAATATAAAGAACAAGCAGGAACGCTACGCGGCAATATCCGAGCGCGGGATAAGCGCGTTCAGAGCAATGCTGGCGGCACTGTAAAAGGAGAAATATATGAGGATAGCAGTAGATGCGTTCGGCGGAGACAACGCGCCCGATGAAGTTATAAAGGGTGCCGCGGACGCGGTGAAGGAATACGGTGTCGAGGTCGTGCTGACCGGCGACGAAAAGAAGATAAACGAGCGCATAGCGGCTCTCGGCGTTGACCGGACAGGTATTACGATCGAGAACGCTGACGGCGTTATACAGATAGAGGACGACCCTATGGATATCCGCAAGGCTAAGGCGGACTGCTCAATGGGTAAGGCGTTCAGGCTCGTGAACGAGGGTAAGGCTGACGCCTTTGTGAGCGCGGGAAGCACGGCGGCTATCGTGGTCGGCGGCACCGTGGTCACAGGCAGACTGAAGGGCGTGAAGCGCCCGGCACTTGTGCCGATAATGCCGAGCACGGAGGGACTGTACCTGCTGCTCGACGGAGGAGCAAACGCGGAATGCCGCCCGGAAATGCTCTTACAGTTCGCGGTAATGGGTTCTGTATATATGGAGAAGATAATGGGGGTAAAGAACCCCCGAGTGGGTCTCCTGAATATCGGCGCCGAGGAGGAAAAGGGGCGCGAGCTCGAGCACGGCGCGTATGAGCTGCTGAAAAGCTCGGGGCTCAACTTCATCGGGAACGTCGAGGGAAGAGATGTGCCGCTGGGCGCTGTGGACGTGATAGTCACCGACGGCTTCACCGGGAACATCTACCTCAAGACCGTCGAGGGCATGGGAAAATTCATGAAGAAGGCTCTGAAGGAGGACATATTCGGCGGCGGTCTGTCAAAGGTCGGAGCGCTGTTTGCTATGAAGGGCATAAAAAAGATATCAAAGCAGATGGATTACCGCGAGGTGGGAGGGTCTCCCCTGCTCGGCTCCGCGAAGCCGGTGTTCAAGGCTCACGGAAGCAGCGATGCTCTTGCCTTCAAGAACGCGATAAGACAGGCTAAGGAGTTCGTCGAGAACGACGTGAACGCACAGATTGCCGCGGCTCTCGCGGCGGTGAACGCAAAGACAAAAGAGGCGGCAGGTAATGAGTGATTTTGAAAAAACTATCAGATATACCTTCAAAAACCGTGCGTATCTCGAACGCGCTCTGACACATTCCTCCTATGTCAACGGCAAGCAGAACAGCAATGAGAGACTGGAATTCCTCGGCGACAGTGTGCTGTCGGTGGTGGTGTCGAAGTACCTGTTCCTGTCGCTGGACGTGCCGGAGGGCAGGCTGACAAAGATACGCGCAAAGCTCGTGTGCGAGGACACGCTCTACAAGTTCGCAAAGCGCATCGACCTCGGCGCCCACATTAAGCTCGGCAAGGGCGAGGAATCAACCGGCGGACGCACAAGGAAATCCATACTCGCGGACGCGTTCGAGGCTGTCATCGCGGCGATATACCTTGACGGGGGACTGGAGGCGGCTTCGGAATTCGTGCTCGGCTTCATGCCGCCGATAGAACAGATAAAAAGCGCAAAGCTCATTCTCGGCGACTACAAGACCAGTCTTCAGGAGGTCATACAGCAGAACCCCGAGGAGCATATCGAATATATGATAACCGACGAGACCGGCAAGGCTCACAACCGAACCTTCACGGCACAGGTGCTGCTGAACGGACAGGCTATCGGCTCCGGCTCGGGACAGAGCAAGAAGGAAGCGGAGCAGGCTGCCGCCAAGGAGGCGCTTTCGCTCATGGGATATGAGACAGACTAATATATCGGTGTTCGTGCCGTTCAGCGGCTGTCCGCACAGGTGTACCTTCTGCGACCAGCGGTCTATCAGCGGAACGCAGGCTCCCCCGTCCGCGGACGAGGTAAGGGAGCTGCTCAAGGGGCAGGTCGATACGCTCCGCAGGAATGGAATGTGCGCGGAGATAGCCTTCTTCGGCGGGAGCTTCACCGGCATCGACCGGGGATATATGCGCTCGCTGCTTGAGGCGGCGCACTCGTTCGTGCGGAAATTCCCGGACGTGTACAACGGGATACGCTGCTCGACCAGACCGGACTTCATAGACGCGGAGGTGCTGGATATCCTCGAGGAGTACGGAATGACGGCGGTGGAGCTGGGGGCGCAGAGCATGAACGCGAAGGTGCTGCGGCTCAACGAGCGGGGGCATTCCCCCGAGGAAGTGGAGAGAGCCGCGGCTATGATAAGAGAACGGGGATTTTCCCTCGGGCTCCAGATGATGACGGGACTGTACGGCGACAAGCCGGAATACTGCGTTGACACGGCGGAGCGCTTCATCGCCATGAAAGCCGACACCGTGCGTATCTACCCCACTGTGATACTCGAGGGGACAAAGCTCGGGGAGCTGTACAGGCGGGGAGAATACAGCAGCTTTACCTTCGATGAGACCGTAGAGCTGTGCGCGAAGCTGCTGCGGCTGTTCGACAGCGCGGGTATTCCCGTGATACGGCTCGGGCTCCACGCAAGCACGGAGGTAGAGGCGAAAAGACTCGGCGGAGTATATCACCCCGCACTGCGCGAAATAGCCGAGAGCAGGTCATTCTATGAGGATATGCTCGCGGAAATGAAACGGCTCGGCGGACACAGATTCGTTGTCTGCACCGACCCGAAGAACATCAGCAAGGTCATCGGGCAGAAGAAAGAAAACAGGATAAAGCTCGAAAGGCTTGGGTTTACATTCAGAACAGAGAACGAAAAAGGAACAAGACTAAGGATATATGCACTTCAAGACACTTGAGATACAGGGCTTCAAGTCCTTCGCGGACAAGACAGTGCTGAATTTCGATACGAAAATGACCGCCGTGGTCGGAAGCAACGGCAACGGCAAAAGCAATATAAGCGACGCGCTCCGTTGGGTAATGGGAGAACAGGGCGCGAAGACCCTGCGCGGGGACAAGATGGAGGACGTTATCTTCCACGGTACTGTGTCCCGCAAGCAGATGGGCTTTGCTAAAGTCTCGCTCACTATCGACAACACCGACAGGGCTCTCAGCCGCGATACCGATGAGGTAGTGATCACCCGTAAGCTCTACCGCACCGGCGACAGCGAGTACCTGATAAACGGCGAGAAGGTGCGCCTGAAAGACATTCAGGAGCTTCTCATGGGCACGGGTCTCGGACGTGAGGGCTACTCTATCATCGGACAGGGACGCGTGGCGGAGATAGTCAACGCGAAGGGCTCACAGCGCAGAGAGATATTCGAGGAGGCGGCGGGAGTCTCCAAGTTCCTGCACAGGAAGGCGGAAGCGGAGCGCGAGCTTGCGAGAGCGGACGCGAACTACAAGCTGCTGAAAAATACCGAGGAATCGCTCGCGGAGCGTGTCCCGGTGCTGAAGCGGCAGTCTGAGAAGGCTATGAAGGCTACCAAGCTCAAGGAGCAGGAGACTGTGATAGAGATATCCGTCACCACCGCGGAGCTGGAGCGGATAGACAAGGAAATGACCGTTATCGAGAACACGATCCTCGAAAATCAGGGGCAGTGCGAGCATTTCGACAGGGAGCTCCGCGAGCTTGACGAGGAGAGCGAGAGCTTATCCCTGAAAAAGTCGCAGTACGCCGCGCAGCTTGAGGAGCTGAGGAAAAGCTCGGCTACGGCGAGAGACGCGGTCGCGGAGGCTGACAAGCGTATCGCGATACTCGAAAACGACATAAAGCACAACGAGCAGAAGATAAAAGATATAGAGCAGCAGAAAAAAGAAGCCGGCAAGAGCACCGAGGAGCTCACCGCCCGTATCGCGGGACTGGAGAAGGCAGCTGCCGCAAAGCGCAGAGAGGCGGAAAGCATCTCGGAGGAGATAGAGACACTGAAAAGAAAGCTCGAGACCGCCGATGAGGGCGGAAAAGAGCTCGGCGACGAGTACAGGGCTCTCGATATGGAGACCTCGGCACTGTACGCGAAGCAGACAGAAGCGAAGCTGACGCTCCAGCAGGCGGAAAAGACGAAGCAGGAGCTCACGGAACGCCTCGAAGCCGACAAGCGCAGCATAGAGGAGCGCGACCGTGACGCCGACAACTACCGCGCGAGACGCAGGAGCTTAAACGAGCAGCTCGAGAAGCTGAGCGAGGAGAAGGACGAGCTGGAGAACAAGCTCGGCGGCTATAAAAAGCTGTACGAGAACAAGAATTCCAAGCTCACCGAGAGCCGCTCCGCGTATGAGCAGATGCGCCGCAGCTTCGACGGCAAGAGACAGCGCCTCGACACCCTCTCCGACATCGAGAAGAGCATGGTGGGCTACTTCGCAAGCGTAAAGTCGATAATGAGCGCGAAGAAGAACGGACGACTGAGCGGCATACGCGGCACCGTAGCGGATATCATATCGGTGGAGCAGCGCTATACCGCCGCTGTCGAGACCGCGCTCGGGAACGCTATGCAGAATATCGTCGTGGACACCGATGAAACGGCAAAGCGCTGCATAAACTATCTGAAGGAGATCAACGGCGGACGAGCGACCTTCTATCCGATAAATACCATAAAGGGAAACACCCTTCAGCAGCCCGGCATAGAGAATGAGGACGGGTTCGAGGGGATAGCCTCGGAGCTGATAAGGTGCGACGAGCAGTACCGCGGGATAGTACGCTCACTGCTCGGAAGGACTGCGATAGCGGACGACCTGAACTCCGCGAACCGCATTGCCAAGAAGTACGGATACAAGTTCAGGATAGTGTCCCTCGACGGGCAGATAATCAACGCGGGCGGCTCGCTGACCGGCGGTTCGGCAGACAGCAAGAATGCCGGCATTATCAGCCGTAAGCAGGAAATAGACGCTCTCGAAGCGGATATCGCGAAAATATCCGAGAAGATAAAGATCTCACAGGCTGACTATTCGGCACTGGCTGCCGAGGTCGGCAAAATGGAGATAGAGATAGAGGGCTTCACCGAGCGCATCGGTGAGCTGAAGCAGGACGAAGCCCGCATCACCGCCGAAATAGCGGGTGTTAAGGACCTGATAGCCCAGTCGGAAAAGCAGCAGGACGAAGCCGAGAATGCCATAGCAAAGAGCCGTAAGCTGTCCGCCGAGCAGGACGAGCTGATAAAGCAGGCTAACTCCGATATCACGGAGATCGGCAAGCTCATAGAAGCCAATGAAGCGAAGCTGAAGGCGGCGAACGAGAAGCTGAACAACGCCTCGAACGCCCGTGCGGAGATGTCGGACAGGATCTCCGAGCTGAACGGAGCGAGGATAGCCGCTGAAAAGGACGCGGAGGCTCTCGGATCACAGCGTGCCGACGCGGTGAGCGCCAAGGAAGCCGCTGCCGGAAGCGGGGAGAAGTTCGACCGCGAGATAGCGGAGGTGAACGCCTCCACCGGGCTGCTCAAACTCGACATAGAGAAGGAAAAGCAGAATATAGAGGAAGCCAACAAGCTGTACGGCGACACAAGAGACGCGATAGACGCGCTCAACGCGAAGGAAAACTCCTGCGAGCTCCGTATCAACGAGATAGCAAAGGAAGTCCGCGAAAAGAACAACGATAAGATGAAGTTCTCCAATGCTCTCGCTGCCGCGACGGAACGCAAAGCCGCCTCGGAAAAGGAGAAGGAGAAGCTCGTCCTCTCGCTGTGGGAAAAGCACGAGATGACGGTCAGCGAGGCAAGAGAGCAGGCAAAGCCGCTCGAGGGAGACCTCGCGAGCGCGCGCAGCGAGCTCCAGAGCCTGCACAGACAGCTCGCCGCACTCGGGGACGTGAATTTCGCCGCGATAGATGAGTATGAGGAGGTAAGCCGTCAATACGACGCGCTGTCAAAGCAGCTCACAGATGTTGAGAATTCGAAGAGCGAGCTCGAAAAGCTGATAGCCAAGCTCACCGCTGACATCAAATCACAGTTCCTCCAGAGCTTCAACGACATCAACGAGAAATTCAGCAAGATTTTCGTGGAGGTATTCGGCGGCGGTGAGGCGCATCTCGAGCTAATGGATCCCGAAAATGTGCTCGAGAGCGGCATAGAGATATTCGCGGCGCCTCCCGGAAAGCTCATCAAGAACCTGATCTCCCTCTCGGGCGGCGAACAGACCATGGTGGCTATCACGATATACTTCGCGATACTGCTGCACCGACCGACGCCGTTCTGTATGCTCGACGAGGTAGACGCGGCGCTCGATGAGATAAATGTCGTCAAGTACGTCACCTACCTCAAGCGCTTCTGCACCAGCACCCAGCTCATGATAATCACCCACCGCCGCGGCACTATCGAAGGCTGCGACGTGCTGTATGGCGTTTTCATGCAGGAGAAGGGCGTGTCACGGCTGATACATCAGGAGCTCATCGACGAAATGGAGCTTGAACTTGATTAAACGGAGTTTATTATGGGATTTTTCAGCAAGTTAAAAGAAGGACTGAAAAAGACGAAGGACAGCTTCGTCTCGAAAGTCAATACACTGGTGAACTCATTCACGAGGATAGACGAGGATTTCTTCGAGGAGCTCGAGGAAACGCTCATTCTCTCCGACATCGGAGCAGTGACCGCGGAGAATATCTGCGACCGGCTCCGCGCGGAGGTGAAGCGCACCGGCACCACCGAAACGACGGCGGTAAAGGGGCTGCTCAAAGGGATAATCGCCGATATGCTGCGGGGAGACAATTCCCTCGCGCTGGAGACAAAGCCGTCGGTGATACTCGTTATCGGCGTGAACGGCGCGGGAAAGACCACAACGATAGGAAAGCTCGCCTATAACCTGAAAAACGACGGGAAGAAAGTGCTTGTGGCGGCTGCCGATACCTTCAGAGCCGCGGCTATCGACCAGCTGAATGTCTGGACAGACAGGGCGGGTGTGGATATAATCAAGCGCGCAGAGGGCAGCGACCCGGCTTCCGTGGTGTTCGACGCCTGCGCGGCGGCTAAAGCGAGGAGCGCCGACGTGCTCATCGTAGATACGGCAGGAAGGCTGCACAACAAGAAGAACCTTATGGAGGAGCTCCGGAAGATAGCGAGGATAATCGGACAGCAGCTCCCGGACAGCACACTCGAGACCCTGCTGGTGCTCGACTCGACCACCGGACAGAACGCCGTCAATCAGGCGAGACTGTTCAAGGAGGTCTGCGATATAACGGGAATAGTGCTCACCAAGCTCGACGGCACCGCAAAGGGCGGCATAATCCTCCCGATAAAGGACGAGCTGGAGATACCCGTAAAGCTTGTCGGCGTGGGTGAGAAGATAGATGACCTGCAGAACTTCATTCCCGAGGATTACGCGGAAATACTGTTCGCGGACGACGGGAAGGACAGGGACGAGGAAGAAGACAGCGAAGACGACGAAGAAGAATACGACGGGAACGAAGAGGATAACGAATAACAATGAAGCTTATAATCGCAACTAACAATCAGGGCAAGGTAAGAGAGATAAAACAGATGCTGGAACCGCTCGGCTACGAGCCCGTTTCACTCAGGGACGCGGGAATAGATATCAATGTGGCCGAGGACGGCGAGACCTTCGAGGAGAACGCGCACATCAAGGCGAAGGCGGTGTACGATATCTGCCGCTGCCCCGTTGTCGCGGATGACAGCGGACTGGAGGTGGATTTCCTCGACGGCGCCCCGGGCATATACTCGGCAAGATACGCCGGTGAGGGAGCCTCGGACGAGCAGCGCATACAGAAGATACTCGACGAGCTCGACGGCGTGGACGAAAGCATGAGAACGGCACGGTTCGTGTGCGCCATGTACTGCATTCTCGACGACGACACCGAGTACAGTGTACGCGGAACTATGGAGGGCTTCATAGGCACGGAGCCGATGGGTGAGAACGGCTTCGGCTATGACCCGATATTCATGGTGGACGAGGATACGAGCGTGGCAATGCTGCCCGCCGAGGAAAAGAACCGCATAAGCCACCGCGCGAACGCGCTGAAGCAGCTCACGGAGATACTTTCGGAAGAAACCAGATAAACGGAGGGAAACGCAATGAACAAGATGATAGTTGCCGCGGCAGCGAATAAGAAGATAAAGGACGCCGCGGCTGTGCTCACAAAGACAGCCGAACAGCTCGAAAAGCGCTCGGAGGAGACTGTGACCATGAGCAGGAAGACGTTTGCGCTCGAGATAGCCGTGGCGCTGCTCGGGGGTATCGTGCTGGGTATGTTCCTGTCTCCGCGCAAAAAGGTCACCTACAAGATAGCAAGCAACAACCGTATCAACTCCGGGGAAGATGATGACGGCGAGGACGGCGGTGACGGATATTATGAGGAAGATGACGCGGACGGCGACGATGACGACGGCAGAAACGGCAGATTTATAAAGCTGTAAGGGGATAATATGACAGGAAAACAGAGAGCAAAGCTGCGCGGGATCGCGAACAGCTACGAAACTATACTTCTCGTCGGAAAGAACGGTATAAACGACGAGGTCATGAAGCAGGCTGACGAGGCACTCTCGGCAAGAGAGATGATAAAGGGCAAGGTGCATGAGACCTGCGAGCTCACGCCCAGAGAGGTGTGCAGTGAGCTGTGCGAAAAGCTGAACGCCGAGCCGATACAGGTGATAGGCACAAAGTTCGTGATATACAGACAGAACCGTGACCCCGACAAGAGAGTTGTGTTCGTCGATGAGTAAGGTAGGTATTCTGGGCGGGACCTTCGACCCGCCGCATATCGGGCATATCGCGCTGGCGGAGCAGGCGAAGAAGGAATGCAGACTGTCGGAGGTGCTGGTGATACCGGCGTTCAGCTCCCCGTTCAAGCAGAGGGACGCTCTGGCATTCAGGGACAGATTTGAGATGACGAAGCTCGCGTTCGCGGGAATGGAAGGCTTTGCGGTCTCCGACATCGAAAAGAAGCTCGGCGGCGTGAGCTACACCATAAATACCATAAGAGCGCTGAAGGAGATACTGCCGCCGAAAACTGAGCTGTATCTGATAATAGGCGGGGACCAGCTGTACACGATAGAATCGTGGTACCGCTATGAGTCGGTGCTGAAGGAAAGCCATGTGGTCGCGGTAACGCGGGGGGCTCTGAGCTACACCGATATGCAGGAGTACGCGAACGAGCTCGGGAGAGTGAAGGTACTCAACTGCGATATCCCGGACATCTCATCGACGGAGATACGGGAAAGACTCGCCGCGGGGGAAGATGTGACAGGGCTTCTGCCGGAAGGAGTGCCGGAATATATCGCGAAAGAAGGTCTGTACCGTGGCTGAGGACTACAAGGCTCTGATAAAGGGAATGATGGGCAAGAAGCGGTATATCCACAGCTGCAACGTGGCGGATATGTGCGTGAAGCTCGCGCAGATATTCGGCGAGGACACGCGGAAAGCGTATGTGGCGGGGATACTGCACGACTGCCGGAAGGAAGCCGACCCGGAGATACAGAAGCAGGAAATGATGTCGAGCGGGTATTACGTCGACCCCGCCGAGCTTGCCTCGAAGAGCACATGGCACGGCATCGCGGCGGCATACTATGTGAGGAATACGCTCGGGATAGAGGACGACGATATCTGCAATGCGATACGCTACCACACCGTGGCGCACGCGGCTATGACAAAGCTCGAGAAGATAGTGTACCTCGGCGACCTTGTGTCCGCGGAGAGGGATTTCCCCGACGTGGAGAAGTACAGGGCGTACGCGCTGAAAGACCTCGATGACGGAATGTACAGAGCGCTGAAGTGGTCGGTGGGGAATTTAAGCGCTAACGACAAGAAGATACCCGTCTGCACTGTCGAAGCATTCAACTACTATATGGATAAACGTATCAAGGAGAAAAAATGAAGGACATTGATGAAGTAAAGGTCGCGGTAAAGGCTCTTGACTCAAAGAAAGCCGGCAATATCCGCGTGATCCGCATCGGAGACATAACGATACTCGCGAACTATTTCGTGATCGCTGAGGGCACCAGCTCAACACAGGTGAAGGCTCTCGCGGACGAGGTCGAGTATCAGATGGGCGAGAGGGGCGTTCAGCCGAAGTGCTCTATCAATCAGCAGGGCACTAACTGGATAACCCTCGACTATATCGACGTGGTGGTGCACGTTTTCCTAAACGAGACAAGAGAGTTCTACGGTCTCGAGAAGCTGTGGAGCGACGGCGAGGAAATAAATGTCAGCGAGTTTCTCGAGGACTGAATTTGTTGAATATCACAACAAAGAGGGCATTTTTGAGCCTTCCGGGTGCTTTCTGCGCCGAAAAATCGGGCGATATTTTGTTTGATATGCCGAAAATGCGCATTTCCGAGCAAATAATACTTGACAAAATTTGTTATATAATGTATAATGACTTGTGGGTTTGAGTTTTACCCGCATTATTACGATCATTACGAAAAGTTATGATATATTATCCTGTACCGTAAGGCAAAGGGAGGGAAATTGGAATGGCAGAAATTCGTCTTGGCAAAAACGAGTCGCTGGACACCGCGTTAAAGCGTTTCAAGCGTTCGTGCGCAAGAGACGGCGTGCTTGCTGAAGTTCGCAAAAGAGAACATTACGAAAAGCCTTCTGTGAAGCGTAAGAAAAAGTCCGAAGCTGCACGCAAGCGTAAGTTTAAGTAATGGTATTAC
>CAJOMV010000022.1 GCA_905235805.1 uncultured Ruminiclostridium sp. | reverse complement strand
TAGCCTGATCGAAGGGGTCTCCGGGAGTGCGGGAGCAGGCAAGCACCGACACGTTCGAGAGCATAGCCGCGTTAGCTGTCAGTGTATCCGCTACCTGCATATTCTTCTTGGTCACCATACCGCTCTTTTCTATAAGTATGCAGGTGACCGCGTTTATATATTCGACTGTCTTTAAACTTTTGACCCATATCCCTTTTTCTTCGAGCTTTTGCGACCCTTTTATGTAATAAAGCCGAATAAGCGACGCCGTTTCGGCGGGGATAAAGCAGAGCGCGAACGCCGCCGCGGGGTAGAAGGTATTATATATGGTATCGTAAAACGGGATATCCACGCTCACATGGACGAAGGTGAACGCCGCCACCGCGAGCATTACCGCCGCCACCGCGTTGAATATCCACGACACGCGCATTATGAGCTTTTCGAGGTTGGTGTAGTATTCCTCCGCCTCACGCACAGCGCCGTACTGCTTGTAGAGCTTGGTATCCACGCCTGTCGCGGTCACCCGCGCGACGAGCTGTCCCGTCAGTATCTTTGTGCCCTTATAGATGCAGCTTCTCTTGTATTCCTCGGAGAGATTGTCCGCGCCGGTTATCTTCTTTACCGGGGTCTTGCTTCCGGTGAGGATACTCTCGTCCACCGTCACGCCCTTTATTTCGAGGAGATGCGCGTCCGCGGGAACGCTCTCACCCGCTTCGAGCACCAGTATGTCGTCGGGGACGAGGTGCTCCCGCGTCAGTCCCGTCAGCTTTCCCTTGCGCACTACCCGGTATTCCACCTTCGAGCGTGCTTTCAGTGCGAAGAAGTACTTGTCACAGTAGGTGTTCTTCAGTATCTCCGTAGCCGCGTATGCCCCGCACAGCAGGAAAAGCACTATCGCCGCGCATATCTCGGGTATGCTGTTTTCGTTGGTAATCACTCCGTGCCACATACTGATCGCCGCGGCAATGAACATTATCATGAACCGCAGGTTCAGGAATGCCTGCGTCGGGCTGTAGCCCTTGTCGGTCTCGTCAAGCTTCGTGTCGCTGTTATATCCGTACAGGTCTATGCGTTCCTCTACCTTGTCCTCGTCAAGACCCGTGTATTCCGTGTTGAAATCCAGTACCTTTGCCATTCGTCCCAGCCTTTCTTCTATATAAAACACAACATATTTGCAAATTAGATATATTATACCACAATATCTATGAAAAATCAAGTATCTGCCATAATGTATGCCGCTTGCAAAGGGAAAGAGCAATTGCTTCGCCTGCGACGGACTTATGCACTGCCTCACCCGAATGAATACTTGCAGAGCATAACGGCAGCAAGGCACAAAATAGCAACTGATGAAATAAATACTTGATAAAAACACTTTTTCGTGCTATAATAGTAGAAACTGACTCGTTTAAACGCGGAGCAATTAAAGTTTTTTGAAAGGGGGTCTGGGGGAAAAATTTTTTTCAAAAAATTTTTCCTCCAGTCTCGAGCGAAGCGGCTAAAGCGCGCAAGCGCCCCTATCACCGCAAGGTGACAGACAGGAGGTGACGGCGGACTGAAACTACGGAAATATGCGGCAATTGCGGCGGTGACTGCAATGCTGAGCGGCTGCGCCTCGAGCGGGTCGGTGGAGGAGCTGTTAAGCCCGCCGAGACTTGACGGGGAGCAAACGGAGATATACGACGCTCTGAGGAGGTTCACGAACGAGGGCATCATACTGAAATACCCGAGGAGCGGGCAGTACAGGAGCGCTTTCGTTGTCACGAACATTGACGACGAGCCTACCGATGAGGCTATCGTGTTCTACGAGATGCCGAATGTCACCACCGGCTCATCGCTCCGCATGAACTTCCTCGACAAGCAGGACGGACGGTGGGTGTCGGTGTACGACTTTGCTGCGTCCGGCAGTGAGGTCGAGAGCATAATGTTCCGCGACCTCGGAGACGGCAAGACCACGATATTCGTGAACTATCTTGTGCAGAGCTCCTCCGACCGTTCTACGAGCGTGCTCACCTATAACAGCGGCAGTCCCCGGGAGCTTGCCAATATCAGAAACATATACACCGGGATATTTGACATCGACGGCAACGGTACTGACGACCTGTTTGCCATATCCTCGGAGCGCAGCTCCGGGATAACCTCCGTGTCGGTGTACGGGTTCCGGGAGGAGAGATTTGCGCAGATCGGCGCGGCAAATCTCAACAGCGGCTTCGCGGAGATACGGGACGTCTGCTGCGGCACCTGCAGCTCGGCAGGCACGCGGGCGGTGTTCGTGGACTACGCGTTTTCGGACGGCTCCTTCGGCACCGACGCGGTCATCTACGGCGACGGCTTCTTCTTTCTCTCGCCCGCCCTCACTCCCGAGACCATAGTCCGCACATCGAACAGCTACACCCCCTACCTCACCTGCGGTGACGTGAACGGGGACGGCAGCATCGAGATACCCGCGACCAAGCCGTTCGCGCAGTACGCGGACTCTCCCCACGCCGAGCAGCTCTGCGAGACTGAGTGGTACTACCTTACCCGCAACGGCACCTACCTCCAGAAGAAATTCGGCAGCTTCGTCGGCACAAAGGGTGACTATACCCTCATATTCCCCGACAGCTGGAGCGGCAAGGTCACAGCCTCCGTCTCCATAGCCGAGGGCATAGTGCGCTTCAACCGCTATAACGCTATCTCCGGTATCACCGGGGAGAATATCCTCAAGCTCTTCGGAGCGACCGGCAGCAATCTCGCCCGCTATGAGGGCGGGAACTATATCGAGCTCGGCACCAGTCCCTCGTCGGGCTATACCTATTTCGCACAGCTCGGCACCAGCGACCTCACACCGACAGAGGACGAGCTTAAGCAATTGTTCAGATTACAGTAGGAGATTGATATGGAAGAAAAAAGAATACTCGTCTGTGAGGACGAGGACGCGATACGGGATTTTGTGGTCATTCACCTGCGCCGCTCCGGCTATGACGTGTATGACGTGGACAGCGGGGAAAAGGCTGTCGCCGCGTGGAATGACGGTATGCGCTTTGACGTGGCGCTGTTGGATATCATGATGCCGGGAATGGACGGCACGCAGGTCTGCAAGTTTCTCCGCGACCGCAGCAGCACTATCGGGATAATCATGCTCTCCGCCAAAAGCCAGGAGATGGATAAGGTCAACTGCCTTATGATGGGCGCCGATGATTATGTCACCAAGCCCTTTTCGCCCTCCGAGCTCATAGCCCGTGTGGATGCCATTTACCGCCGGGTCAGCATTTCCCGCGTTGCCGCCGATGCCGAGAGCGAGCTTATTTCCGGTCCCTTCCGTGTTGACCTGAAAAGCCGCCGTATCACCAAGGACGGCGAGCCCCTCGATATCACGCAGGTAGAGTATCATATACTGGAGTATTTTATCCGCCATAAGGGCAGCGCCGTTGACCGCCGTACCCTGCTCAATAAGATATGGGGCGAGGGCTATTACGGCGACGATAAGATCGTGGACGTCAATGTCCGCCGTATCAGAATGAAGATCGAGGAGGATCCCTCCGCTCCCAAGTACATACAGACAGTCTGGGGCTTCGGCTATAAGTGGGACGAAGGCGGTGCTCCCGAAGACACTGCCGGTCAGCAGTAGTCACCTGCCCGGGACGGGGGAAACGGGAAGTGCGTAAGCGACCTATCGGAGGGCTTCGAGGTTTCTGCGCATTATGGAGACGTAGGTCTCACCGGCGGCGATATCATCGTTGGAAAGGGTATGGCAGGAGTGCATGAGGCGTATCTCCGCGCCGGTGGCTTCTGCTATCGCAGAGGCTACCTTCTCGGTGGAGAACTCTATATGATAGACATATGGCGCGTTCACTTCCCGTGCCTTCTCTATGAGCTGGGTCATCTTGGCGGCGCTGGGCTCGGTTTCGGTGGAGCAGCCCGCAAATGCCGCGAAGTAGTCTATCCCGTAGTCACGGGCGAGGTACGCGAAGGGGAAGCGATCCCCGAATATGAGGGGCTTGTCAAGAGCGTCGGCGGCTTCCCGCCACTCGTCCGACAGGGCTTCAAGCTCGGTGCGGTACGCGAGTAAGCCGTCGGCATACTTCATGTAGTTATCGGGGTCTATGAGCATGAGCTCGGCAGCGATCGCTGCGCATATTGTCATCGCGTTTTCCGGGGAAGTCCAGACGTGCTCGTCGTACTCTGTCTCATCGCTGTTGTGGTCGTGGTGCTCCTCCTCGTCCTCTTCCTCCTCGATAGGGGAGTCGATGCAGTCGATCATCTTCAGGATAACAACATCGCTGTCGAGACTGTCGATTATCGTATCCACCCACGCGTCACTCTCGCCGCCCGTGCATATAAACAGGTCGGCGTCGTTGATGCGGACGATGTCCTTTGCGGTGGGCTCGTAGGAGTGAGCGTCCTGCCCGCCGGTAAGCAGCATCTCGGGAATTATATCCCCGCCCGTTATCTGCCTTACGAAATCGTAGGGCGGGAAATTCACCGTTATCACCCTTATCCCGTCCGACTTCCTTTCCGCCCCGTCAGAGCAGCCGCCCGCCGGGAGGATACAAACAGCCGCAAGCACAGCGGCAATGGTTTTTATCAGCTTTTTCATAATATCTCCTTTGTCCGAGAATATATAATAACATACTTTTCCGAAAAAATCAAGTGCCGCGGGGCTATTGTTATTACTTCTAAAAATAGAAACGAAAAAAGGTCAATTGTTACAAAAATAGTTATAAATTATTGACATACAGAGGAAATAATTATATAATATTAATGTATCATTCTGTGAACACGGAGGGTGTTGAAAAAATGTATGAGATAAAACTCGTCTGCGGCATCTGCGGCGGCAGTATAAACCCCGATGAGTCGGGCTCTGTCGGCACTTGCCTCGGCTGCGGCACTTCTCTGCCGTACCCGACATCAGACATCAAAAAGCTCAACAGGATCACTTATTTGCGTAATACCTTTAAATTCGACGAAGCCGCGAAGTTCGCGGAAGAGCTCGTGGAAAGAAACCCCGAGGACAGCATGGCATACTGGGCTATGCTGCTCTGTGAATACGGTATCCAGTATGTGCGTGACGGCGCGGCAAGAGTGCCGGTATGCAGAAAGGACGTTACAAAGCTCGAGCCCCTGAGAGCAAGCAATTACCTCAAGCGCGCCCTCGAGTATGCCCCCGAGGAGCAGCAGGCTAAGTTCGAGTCCCTCGCCGCTTCTATCGAGGACGCTATCAATATCTCGGCAGGTATCATGCAGCAGGACAAGAAATACGATGTGTTTATACTCTGCCCCGAGAACAGCACCGTTGACGATGACCTCGACGGCGATAAGATCTACCTGCGCTTCACCGCAAACCTCGGGTTCAGCGTGTTCTACACTCCCGAGACCCTCAAGGAGGGCGACGCTGCCGAAAAAGCCGCGCAGATCATGTTCGCTCTCAAGAATTCGAGGATAATGCTCCCGTCCTTCCGTACAGTAAACAACTGCCGCGACGGTTACCTCGAATACGCTGTGAATACCTTCTGCGGAGCAATGGCAGACAGCAGCGAAAAGCTCATCTACCCGATCTTCGATTCCTCGACCGTAAAGTTCCAGCAGCTCCCCGAAGCTCTCATGTGGAGCGACGATGTGTTCGACTGCTCCGAGGACGAGTTCATGCGTGAGATCTCCGATAAGGTCGAAGCAGTGCTCAAGCCCGAGGTCAATGCCATAGTTCCCGACGATATCGTGACAGCTACCGCCGCGAACAAGGAGAACCTCATCAAGCGTGCGTATATGTTCCTCGAGGACGCAGAGTTCGAGACCGCCGATTCTTACTTCGACAAGATACTCGATATCGACATAGAGGATTCGAGAGCATACATAGGAAAGCTCCTCGCGGAATGCAGACTCCGCAACGAGGAAGCTATCCGTACCCTCCCCCAGACCGTCACCGACGACAAGAACTTCAAGAAGGCGCTCCGTTTCGCCTCCCCCGAGCAGAAGGCTCATTACGAGGATCTCAACAACTCTATCGTAAAGCGCATAGAGGAAGAGCGCCGTGAAATAGCCGAGCAGCACGCAAAGCTCAAAGCCGAGCGTGAGGAGAAGGAAGCTATCGAGCGTGCGCGCCGCGCCCGCCAGAACAAGGAAGAGCGCAAGCTGCTCTATCAGCGCCGCCGTGAGCCTATGAGAAAGACCCTTCTCGAGGTGCAGGCAGAGCTCGCCAAGACCTTTATTACCCCCAAGCGCAGAAAGGAGCTCCAGGAGGAAGAGGAGACCCTCAAGAAGAACCTCAAGGACCTCGATGCTCAGTTCCCCGATATCTTCGATTGATATCCAAAAGCTGTCCCTCATCGGGCGCAGTATGATTTCGGAAATAGTATGAATAATGGGCTGTTGTGCGAACAACAGCCCTTTTCATGTTATTTTGCGTTTGTTTTGATGATCTCGCTGAGGGTTTTCAGAAATTCGTCAGCCTCGTCCTCCGTTGTCAGGTGACTCAGGCTGACGCGGAATGAGTTCAGAGCGTTCTTCCTGTCGCGGGAGACCGCGAACACCGCGCGTGACGGCGTGTTCGGTACGGAGCAGGCGGACTTCACGGAAATGCAGATACCGCGCTCGTCCATAAGCTCCCGCATACGTTCGCCCTTGATACCGTTCACCGAGATGTTCAGTATATGCGGCACCGCGTCCGACGGGCTGTTTATGCGCACCTGCGGGATTTTCGCAAGCTCCGTGCGTATCCGGCTGTTCAGCCTTCCTACATGACCGGCGCGCTCGTCAAGCCCGTCCAGCGCGATCTCAAGCGCAGTCCCGCAAGCCGCGATCGCCGCGGTATCGGGAGTTCCGCTGCGGTATATCGTTGTGCTTGCGCCGCCGTGAATGAGCGGCTCGAGGACTACGCCCTCCCGCTTGTACAGTACCCCGCAGCCCTTCAAACCGTTGAACTTGTGCGGTGCAAAGCTTACGGTATCGGCCCCCGCAAATGAGAACGCGATCTTTCCTATCGCCTGTGTCGCGTCAACATGCAGCCTACAGTTCGGGTATGCTTTCAGGATCTCCGCTATCTCCGCTATCGGCTGCACAGTCCCGAGCTCGCTGTCCACGGCGCATACCGCGCACAGAACAGTGTCCCCCCGCAGCAG
>CAJOMV010000021.1 GCA_905235805.1 uncultured Ruminiclostridium sp. | reverse complement strand
TTCATGGCGAAGCAATTAAAAGTCTTTTGTAAGAGGGGTCTGGGGGCGAAACCTTTTCCTCAGAAAAGGTTTCTCCCCCAGTCTCGAGCGAAGCGACCAAAGCGCGCCAGCGACGGCTCGAGCGCCAGCGACCTGACTCAGAGCGCAGAGACTATCTGTTCGGTCATAGCGCGGCAGCCGACAGGGGGCAGAGCGGAGCTGCCGAGGATATCGGCGGTGCGTGCGCCGGAGGTGAGGACGCTGTCAACGGCGCGCTCTATGCTGTCGGCTTCCGCGGACAGCCCGAAGGAATAGCGCAGCATCATGGCGGCGGAGAGGACAGTTGCTATGGGGTTTGCCTTATCCTGACCGGCTATGTCGGGGGCGGAGCCGTGAATGGGCTCGTACATTCCGCGGGTGGTGTCTCCGAGAGAGGCGGAGGCGAGCATACCGATAGAACCGGTGATCTGCGAAGCCTCGTCGGAGAGGATATCGCCGAACATATTTGAGGTCACGATGACATCGAACTGCTTCGGGTCGCGGACAAGCTGCATCGCCGCGTTGTCCACCAGCATATCGCGGTACTCCACATCGGGGTACTGCTCCGCGAGGGCTTGCATTGTCTTTCTCCAGAGGCGGGAGGTTTCGAGGACGTTCGCCTTGTCTATGCTCGTGACGCGTTTGCCGCGCTTGCGGGCAATGTCGAACGCGGCTTTTCCGATGCGCTCTATTTCTTTGACGCTGTATGCTTCGGTGTCAAAGGCTTCCTCGCCGTACTTTCCCTGACGGTAGCCGCGGTCACCGAAGTAAATGCCGCCGGTGAGCTCCCGCACTATCATTATGTCAAAGCACGCGCCCACGATGTCCTCACGCAGGGGTGACGCGCCCTTCAGCGCAGGGAAGAGCTTCGCCGGGCGCAGGTTCGTGTACAGCCCGAGAGCGTACCGTATGCCGAGCAGCGCCTTTTCGGGGCGCTTGTCGCCCGGCAGGTCGTCCCACTTGGGTCCGCCCACTGCGCCCAGCAGTACACTGTCACTTGCGAGGCAGCCGTCAACCGTCGCCTGCGGGAGAGGCTCGCCGGTCTCGTCTATGGCAATGCCGCCGATGAGGTAGGGGGTGAAGGTGAATTTGTGACCGTAAAGCGAGCCGACACGTTCGAGGACTTCCACCGCGCTGTCAATTATCTCGGGACCTATTCCGTCGCCTTTGAGAAGTGCTATATTGAGATCCATGTTTTTCTCCTTATTTTATCACGCCTTTGGAAACGGACTGCATAAGACCGCCGTTTTCGATTATCTTCTGTATGAATTCCGGGAATGGCTGGGTCTTGTACTCCCTGCCGGTCGTGAGGTCGCGTATTATGCCGCTGTCCATGTCTGCTTCTATGACATCGCCCTCGGAGATCTCCTCGGCGGCTTCCGGGCATTCCACTATCGCAAGACCTATATTTATGGCGTTGCGGTAGAAGATACGGGCGAAGCTCTTCGCTATCACCATGGAAACGCCGCTTGCCTTTATCGCGATAGGCGCATGCTCACGCGAGGAGCCGCAGCCGAAATTCGCTCCCGCTGTGATGATGTCGCCGCTTTTCACACGGGTCACGAAGGTCTTGTCGAGATCCTCCATGCAATGGGAAGCAAGCTCCTTGTGGTCGCTGGTGTTGAGGTATCTCGCGGGGATTATCACATCGGTGTCAACGTTGTCCCCGTATTTTATCACATTGCCCTTGTATATCACAGTACCGCCTCCTTTTCAAGCTCCCACGGGCTGGTTATCCTTCCGGTCACGGCGCTTGCCGCCGCGACTGCCGGGCTTGCGAGGTACACCTCGGACTTGGGGTGTCCCATGCGTCCGACGAAGTTGCGGTTCGTGGTGGCTATGGCGCGCTCACCCTCCGCGAGAATTCCCATATACCCGCCGAGACAGGGTCCGCAGGTGGGGGTGGATACCACCGCGCCCGCTTCGATGAATGTTTTCAGAAGTCCCTGCTCCATTGCTTCGAGGTAGGTCCGCTGGGTGGCGGGAATGATTATCACCCGCACATTTTTTGCGCATTTCCTCCCGCGCAGTATCTCCGCCGCGGTCTGCAGATCTTCAAGCCTGCCGTTCGTGCAGCTTCCTATCACGACCTGATCTATCTTTATATCCCCGAACTCACCGAAGGTCTTCGCGTTCTCCGGCAGGTGCGGGAAGGACACCGTAGGCTCGAGCTGTGAGAGGTCTATCGTTACGGTGCGCTCATATTCCGCGTCGGGGTCTGCGCGGAACTCACGCGGGGCTGCCGCGCCGTGCGTCGCAAGGTATTCGCGGGTGATGTCGTCCACCTCGAAAATGCCGTTTTTCGCGCCCGCTTCTATCGCCATATTCGATATGCACAGGCGATCCGCCATAGAGAGGTGCTTCAGTCCGTCGCCGGTGAACTCCATAGAACTATACAGCGCCCCGTCAACACCGATCTCTCCTATGATGTGCAGTATCACGTCCTTGCCGGAGACATATCTGCGTGGCTTGCCGGTGAGTATGAACTTTATCGCCGGAGGAACTCTGAACCAAGCCTTTCCTGTCGCCATACCGAATGCCATGTCGGTTGAACCGACCCCTGTGGAGAATGCTCCCAGCGCCCCGTAGGTGCAGGTATGTGAGTCCGCGCCGATAACGCAGTTACCCGCTGTGACAAGTCCCTTCTCCGGGATAAGGGCGTGCTCTATGCCCATTTGTCCCACATCGTAGAAGTGGGAGATATCGTGCTCCGCGCTGAATTCGCGGCACATTTTACATTGCTCTGCCGCCTTTATGTCCTTGTTCGGGACGAAGTGATCCATTACGAGGGTTATCTTGTCCTTGTCGAACACAGCCTGTTCCCCCAGCTTCGCGAATTCCTTTATCGCCACGGGAGTGGTTATGTCGTTGCCGAGCACAAGGTCGAGGTCTGCCATTATCAGCTGTCCCGCCGTGACGGTCACATTGCCGGAATGAGCCGCCAGTATTTTCTGTGTCATTGTCATTCCCATATCAGAACCCTCCGTTTCCGAGCTCTCTGTCAAGCTCTCTTGCCTTGAGCATATTGTTTATGGCGCTCACGAACGCCTTTATCGAGGAAGTCACGATATCGGTGTGCAGCCCCGTGCCCCAGAAGCTCCTGCCTCCGCTGATTATCTCCACATAGGACACCGCCTGCGAGGACGAGCCCTGGTCGAGAGCGTGCTCGGTGTAGGCGTTTATCGAGAAGTCCAGCTTCGTGAAGGACTTGACGGCGTTGCTGACCGCGTCGAGACGACCGTTACCGCTGTTTATGGCGGCTCCGCGCTTGCCGTTATAGAGTATGTCCACGGAAGCTTCTATGCCGTTTTCCTGCTTGAAATGTACCTCAGGCAGGTCAATGGGCGAGGTGAGGTTGACGTAGTTCGCGGTGAATATCTCCAGCACCTCCTCCGGCGAGAGTTCCTTGTGCATACGGTCGGAGACGCCCTTGACGAGGTACCCGACGCTCTCGCGCATCTTCTTCGGCAGGTCGTAGCCGAAGCGGGTCTCGAGGATATAGCCGATACCGCCCTTGCCGGACTGGCTGTTGATGCGGATAACATCGCCCTCATAGGCTCTGCCGATATCCGTCGGGTCAATGGGCAGATACGGCACGTTCCATATCCCGCCGTTCTCCTGCCGGTAGTGCAGCCCCTTGGCGATAGCGTCCTGATGTGAGCCGCTGAATGCCGCGAATACCAGCTTTCCGCTGTAGGGCTGACGCTCATAGATATCCATACGGGTGACCCTCGAGTACATCTCGCTGATGTCGGGCAGGTCGGAGAAGTCGAGCTGCGGGTCTATGCCCTGTGAGTACATATTCAGCGCGATAGTGACTATATCCGCGTTTCCGGTGCGTTCTCCGTTGCCGAACAGCGTTCCTTCCACCCTGTCCGCTCCCGCAAGCAGTCCCATTTCCGTGTCCGCCACCGCGCAGCCGCGGTCATTGTGCGGGTGCAGCGAGACTATGACATTCTCCCGGTATTTCAGGTTGTCGCACATATACTCTATCTGGTCGGCGTAGATGTGCGGCATGGAGAGCTGCACCGTCACCGGCAGATTGATTATCACTTTGTCCTCCGGTGTGGGCTGCCAGATATCGAGAACCGCGTTGCAGACCTCGAGAGCGTATTCCGGCTCTGTACCGGTGAAGCTTTCGGGGGAGTACTCGAATCGGTAATTGCCCTCATACCTCTCGCGGTATTCCTTGCAGAGCTTCGCGCCCGAAACCGCTATCTCCTTTATTTCCGCCTTGTCCTTGCCGAACACCTGTTCGCGCTGGGCGAGGGAGGTGGAGTTGTACAGGTGGACTATAGCGTTTTTGCAGCCCTTCAGCGCTTCGAAGGTCTTTTTGATGATATGCTCTCTAGACTGTGTGAGCACCTGTATCGTCACGTCGTCGGGGATAAGCCCGTCCTCAATGAGGCGGCGGCAGAACTCATATTCCGTGTCCGACGCGGCGGGAAACCCGACCTCTATCTCCTTGAAGCCTATCTTCACGAGCCTGTCGAAGAATTCCAGCTTCTCGGAAAGGCTCATCGGTATCACGAGCGCCTGATTGCCGTCCCGCAGGTCGACGCTGCACCACTGCGGGGCGTGGTCGATGTAGGTTTTTTCAGCCCATTTCCGCTTGACGGGCGGCGGCAGGAAGAACTGCCGGGTGTACTTCTGTGCGTTTTTCATTTGGTTTTCCTCCGTGTTCCTTGCACGAAAAGGTATTAAAAAAGTCCCTTTCGCGCTTAAAATAAGCGGGAAAGAGACGAAGATACAACTCCGCGGTACCACTCTTTCTTGACATAAAACTATGCCCACTCGGGTGTGTCAGCCAACACACTTCTCTGTAACGGGAGAACCCGGTCCGGCTTAATTGCGTACGCTTTCGGCGGACAGCTCGGGGAGGAGCTATGACCTGTGAAGAACACCGCCTTTCAGCGACCGGCGGCTCTCTGTGGGACTTCGGGCAGGCTTTGTTTCCCTTCATCGCTTTAAACTTATTATATAAGCTTTTGCTACTTTTGTCAAGGGCTTTTTTATATTTCACCTACTTTTCACTTTCGTTATCCATATACTTTTTTATGAGCATAAGGGTATTGTATTCCCGCCGGTTCCAAGCTTGTCTGCCTTCCGTCTCCAGCCTTTTCAGGTTTATCTCTATCGCCTCACCGAGGGTACAGGCGTGCAGGTGCATATTCAGTGCCTTCTCGTTCTCGGAATAGTCGCACTCGCCGCGTTCCTCCGACACCTCGCAGAAGTAGAGCCTGTTTGTCTGATGCCATATCATCTCTTCATGGAGAGACTTCCGCTTCTCCTCTATGCACCCGAACGCTCTCACGGTTTCCGGCAGCACGGTATAGCCCGTCTCCTCGCGAACCTCGCGTATCAGAGTGTCGAGGTCGGTCTCGCCCTCGTCCTGTCCGCCGCCGGGGAGCTTCAGCACGCCGTATTTATCCTCGATGAACAGAATCTTCCCGTTCACGCACGCTATCCCGCGAACTGCGACACGCGCTATCTCCGGCAGGCTCTCGTCGTAATTCTTTTCGTCCATTATCAGAAGCTGTTTCATATACATCTCCGTTTTAAGTTAGTTTCACACTCTTTCTTTCCTTATTTTATCCGCTTTTATTCAATTTGTCAAGCGCTTTCCAAGCCCCGAAAAATATTTTATAAAAGCTATTGCAAAATCAGGAAATATATGGTATAATGTCAATCAAGAAATCGTTTTCACAAAATTTTATGGAGGAATATATTTATGGAATATGAAGTAAGCAGGATACACATGGGCGCAGCGCAGTGCGCGGTAGATCTCGGCGACGGCAGCGAGCGCGGAGAATATGTGGATCAGGACTATATCCTGAACCGTCTCGGCAGACCTCACCGCGCTATCAGTCTTATGTACTGCTATTATCCCCTTGACAAGGAGTGGCCGCAGCGCATAAGCGAAGCCTGCAAGGATCAGAAGGTGTCCTTCGCGTGGGACTACGCATACGACGACTATTTCACCTACAAGGGCGGCATCAACGGCGATCTGTCCGACGAGCCGTTCAAATATATGCGCGAGATTCGCGCCCACGGGCAGGACGTTATCCTGACTCTCACCATTGACCCGAATGTTCCCGATGAGCACCTCATAGCCATAGCCAAGGATCTCTCCACCTTCGGGAGAATGCAGATACGCATAAATCACGAGGCTACCGGCAACTGGTTCTCATTTACCAAGCGCGCCACATACAAGCAGATAGCTGATTTCTATGTGAAATTCCACAACATACTCAAGCAGTACGCTCCCAATGTCAGCACTATCCTCTGCGCGGGCGGAGTTGAGAACCCCAAGGAGAACAAGATCGAGAAGGAAGAGGAATTCGCGGACGCTGTACGCGCGACCGATGTATGGTCTATCGACAAGTACCTGTCTCTGCACTGGGGCTGGCCTTACGATGTAGCGGAGACAGGCGGCAATACTCATGCCCGTTACTCGGTAAGGGGTGTCTATGACATGGCAAAGCGCTCCCATGCCCGCTTTACGGAGCTTTGCGGCGGCACTGTCAAGCCCATGGTGCTGAGCGAGCTGAATGCCGACGGCGATGTTACCGGTGCTTACGAGCAGGCGGAGATGATAAAGCTGTTCTGCGATATTCTGAAAAATGACCCCGACAAGTGGCTGACAGGCTTCACATTCTACCAGTTCCGTGACCGCGGAAGGCTCGGTCTCGAGATTGAGGATCCGAACAACGTGAATGTCGGAATCGAGCAGCCCGTCATGCGCACCTACAAGCAGATCATAAACGACGATTATTTCAAGCCCGCCATGACAGTCGGCGAGACCGCGCAGTTCCCTGTCAAGCTCCGCTGGGGAGGCTCCGAGGACGCTGAGGGACTTGCGATAAAGCTGAAATTCGAGAAGGATCCTGTGTTCTGTGAGGTGACCTTCGAGGAGGAACTGAACCTCATGCTTGAAATAAACGGGCGCTGGTTCTACAAATCCCCGAAAACAAAGACTGTCGATCTCATGAGCGCGTTCTTCGATAACCGACTGAGCGGCAGTACCGAGCTCACGCTCAAAATATTCGCGCCCCCCGCTTCCGGCGAGAACAGCCCCGCCGACGGTGACGGCTGGCAGTTCAACACCTACACAACTATCACTAAGCTCCCCGATATCCGCATAAGATACTCCGCTATCGAACCGTCGAAGGATTGAGTGGTCGCTGGCGCTCGAGTTGCGGGGAAAGAGGAAGAGGGAAGGAAGGAAGCCCCTTTCCGCGAGGAAAGGCGCTCCCTCCCTCCCCTCTCCCTCT
>CAJOMV010000020.1 GCA_905235805.1 uncultured Ruminiclostridium sp. | reverse complement strand
GAAAGAGGGGGTCTGGGGGAGAAAACCTTTTTTCAAAAAGGTTTTCTCCCCCAGTCTCGAGCGCCAGCGACCTGCCTGCGCCAGCAGACGCCACTCGAGCGCGAGCGAACTGATCAGTTGACGTACAGCGAGCC
This sequence comes from uncultured Ruminiclostridium sp., assembly GCA_905235805.1. GTDB lineage: Bacteria > Bacillota > Clostridia > Oscillospirales > Ruminococcaceae > Ruminiclostridium_E. Next base: position 14,015 of record CAJOMV010000020.1, on the reverse strand, counting down.
GGGGATCACATAACCGCCCTGAGCGCGGAGTATCTCGCAGAGGACGCTTGTGCCGCGTCCGAACTGTATGCCGCCGACGGAATAGACTCCGCCGTCAACGGAAAGCTCGCCTGTACCGACGAAGAGCAGGTCGCCGGCGGAATAGACGGCGTTGTCGAAGTCCTCGCCGCAGCCGGTGAGGGAGCTGCTGCCGTTCTCGGAGCTGATGACGAGACGCTGTGCCGAGGAATGGACCGCACAGCCGGAGGGATTGGTGATATTGGCGTTGTCGAAGATCAGCTTGACCGGGTCGGCGGTGGTTATGCTTATGCACCCGCTGCCGTAGGTACCGGTGATGATGTATATACCGCCCTCGGATATGATGATGTCATTGCCGCTGAACCATGCTCCCTGACCGTTGACGCTCACCTCGTCGGTGAACTCTATGCGGCACTCGCTGCTGTGTACCTCCTCCTCGGTGAAGGCACGGTATGGCTGCGCCGCGACGGTGTACACGTCGGCGGGATACATGGTGAAGCCCGAGCAGCCCGAAAGAGCCGAGACTGCGAATAATGATGAAATAACGATAGTATATGACCTTTTCATTTTCTCACACTTTGAACAGAGTTGAATAGATGACCGGAGTGTTCTTATATTTATATTGTACTTCTTAAATGTGAAAAATATATGACAGCTACTTGTTTAATCAACAAATTTTCCGTTTATTATGACAAATTCGGGCTTTTCGGTTATATCGAAGGGCTCGCCGCGGAATGCGGTGAGATCGGCGTCCTTGCCCGGCTCTATGCTGCCGACGCGGTCGTCGATGTCGCAGATGCGGGCGGCGTTTATGGTAATGGCGCGCAGCGCCTGCGACTTGGAAAGCCCGCCGCGGACCGCTATGCCCGCCGTTACGGGGAGGTACTGTATCGGGGTCTCGGGGTGGTCGGTGCAGATCGCGAACTCGACTCCCATTTTGTGCAGCTTCGCGGCGTTCTCTATGCTCTGGTTCACAAGCTCGGGCTTGCACCTGTCCGCAAAGAGGGGTCCTATGACGCACTGCGCCCGCTCATCGCGGAGCTCGTCCGCGATAAGATGACCGTCCGTCGCGTGAATGAGCACATAGTCGAGGGAAAATTCCTTAGCTATGCGTATCGCGGTAAAGATATCGTCCTGACGGTGGCAGTGGAAATGCGCCTTTATCCTGCGCTCGAGCAAAGGGATAAGCGCCTCGCACTTCATATCGAGGTCGGGACGGGTGGTCTCGTCATCGGTGCCCTTTGTGCGCTCGTACTCCGCCTTGTCCTCCATGTAGCGCCGCGCCTTGTAAAGCTGCTCGCGGATTATCGCCGCGGTAGCCATTCTCGTCATGGGAGTCTCGTCACGATCCTTGTACACGCTCTTCGGATTCTCGCCCAGCGCGAACTTTATGGAGCAGGGGTCCTTTATCACGAGCTTATCCACGCGGGAGCTGCCGTAGGTCTTCATGGCGATGAAGCTGCCGCCGACGGGGTTCGCGCTGCCGACGCCAGTGACAGCCGTGCCGATACCTGCGCGTGCCGCTTCCGTGAAGCAGAGGTCAGCCGCGTTTATCGAATCTATCGCCCTCATATGGGGAGTGGAGGGGTCGGTCTCCTCGTTCACGTCGTCGCCCTCAAAGCCCAGTCCGTTCTCGCAGATACCGATATGGCAGTGCGCGTCCACAAAGGCGGGATATACCGTCAGCCCGGACGCGTCTATCGAGTCGCCCGCGTCCGGGTCGCCGTCAAAGTCGTCCATTCTGCCGACTGCGGTGATAACCCCTCCTCCGATCCCGATGTAGCCGTTCTCTATTATCTCATTGTCGTCCGAGGCTGTGAAGATCCTCGCGTTGTAAATTATCATAGCTTTTCCCTTATCTTCTCAATTATCTCCGACGGTCTGCCGGCAGCCTTTATCACGATATCGGAGCGCTCGGTGTATATCGGTCTGCGGAAGTCGTAGAGCTCCTTCACCTTTTCCTTCGGATTGTTGTAGGCGAGGGGACGGTTCTTGTCGTCCTTTATCCGCCCGTAGCAGGTCTCGAAATCCGCGTCGAGGAAGATGACCTTTCCGTTCTCGCGGGCGGTCTTTGCGGTGTTGTCGTTGATCATCGCGCCGCCACCGAGGGCTACCACACTGTTGTCGGGCATTTCAGCGATGTATTTCGCCTCAAGCTCACGGAAATGCGGCTCGCCGAATTTCTCAAATATCTCCGGTATGCTCATTTTTTCATGCTCAACGATATAATTATCGAGGTCGGCAAACTTCATGCCGCACTTTCTCGCGAGCTCCCGCCCGACGCGGGATTTGCCGCAGCCCATAAATCCGCAGAGGTATATCTTCATATCAGGTTCTCCATGTCCGCTATCAGCGTCTTGAGGTCGTCAGCCTCAAATTTGCAGCCGTTCCATATCTCCTGCGCCGCCGCAGCCTGCAATACCAGCATAGCCATGCCGGTCATCGCGGGCTTTCCGAGCTCATGCGCCGTCTTTGTGAGCAGGGTCTCCTTCGGGTTGTAGACCACGTCGAACACGCTGCCGCAGCGCCCGAGTATATCCTTCGTACAGGGCATGGCGTCCGTTTTCGGGAACATTCCCACAGGGGACGCGTTTATCAGCAGCTCGTAACCCGGTACATTTCCCCCGAAGTCCTCCGCGGAGAGGGTGCTGTTCTTTATTTCGACGGTCTTCATTCTCGCCCGGGGCATTCTCGACTTAATGCCGGAGATAGTCTTTTCCGCGTCGATCAGGAAGTCCGGCAGCACAGCCACTGTCACGTCGCCGCCGCTGTACGCGGCTTCCGCGGCTATCATGCGCCCCACTCCGCCGCAGCCTATCACAAGGACATGCGAGGCAAGGCTTGCCCCGAGCATATCTATCGAGCGGGTGAAGCCGAACACGTCGGTGTTGTAGCCCACCTTCTCCGCGCCGTTCTTCACGCAGTTGACCGAGCCGAAGCGCGCCGCGGACATATCCTGACGCCCGCAGTAGGGGATTATATCCACCTTGTACGGAATCGTCACATTGAAGCCGTCAAGCTCCGACAGCTCCGCGAACCTGTTTTTCAGCTCCTCCGGCGGTATATCCAGCTTTTCGTAGCTGCCCTCGATGCCCGCCAGCTCCATTAAACGCGCGTGTATCTGCGGGGAGAGGGAATGTCCGAGAGGGTGTCCTATAAGTGCGTATTTTTTCATTTTCGTGCCTTTCTTCTATACAATCGGAAGTGCGGGTTATATAGTCCGCTTTGCAAATTATATAAAACGCGATACTAAATCAGTTATCTATAGCTTCCGTGGTAACGTCGTCAAGTGTCTTCTTCACCATGCCGGTGAGCGCCTTGCCGGGGCCGCACTCGACAAATCTGTTGATACCGTCGGCGTGCATTGCCTCCAGCTCCGAGGTGAAGAAAACGGGAGAATAGATATGATTGGACATCAAGCTGTGAATTCTCGTGGAGTCGGTGAGTTTACCACCGGTGACATTCGAGTAGAACGCCTTTCCGGGAGTGCCGATAGGTATGTCCTTTATCAGCTCCCCGAATTCTATGCCCGCCTCCTTCATCAGCGGGCTGTGGAATGCCGCAGCCACCGCAAGCGGAACGACGCGTTTCGCGCCCTCGGTCTTCAGCAGCTCCGTCGCCTTTTCGATGCCCGATTCGTTGCCTGATATCACGGTCTGCACCGGAGTATTGAAGTTCGCCGGGACAGCCAGATCGGGACCTTTCCCGTTTACCTTTGCGCAGACCGCTCTGACAGTGTCCGCGGGAAGTCCGAGGACTGCCGCCATTTTTCCGCTGTTTTTCTTCGCCCACTTATCCATGCAGGCGGCGCGGTGCTTTATCAGGGTGTAGCCCGTGCGCATATCGACAGCCCCCGAGACGACAAGTGCCGCGTATTCGCCGAGAGAGTGCCCCGCGACTGCGTCAAACTCACCGCCCTCGTCGGTGTATTTCTTCGCGCACATCAGCGACATGGTAAATATAGCGGGCTGGGAGTTGCACGTCTCCGCAAGCTCCTCCGCCGTCCCCTCGAACATCAGCTTCTTAAGGTCGAAGCCGAGTACCTCCTCCGCTGTGCCGAATATCTCGTCATACGCTCCTGGAGCCGCTTCATAGAGCGCTTTGCCCATTCCGCTGTACTGGGAACCCTGTCCCGAAAAAAGTAGTGCTGTTGACATGATCTGTTCCTTTCTTTCCGACAATTCTTATAGTCATATTTCACAAGTTTTTTGACAAAAAATTGTTGACAAATAACGTAAATACTGTTATAATATTAACGTATGTAGGCTTTTACGCCTGCGTCCGACCGACACATCTATTATATACTATTTCCGAAATAAAATCAATAGGCAGGACACAAAATGAGGGGAATTAAAATTCTCGGTGCCGGAATGTATATGCCCGATACCGTTGCCAGCAACGACTGGTTCTCGACAATACTCGACACAAATGATGAATGGATATATTCGCGCACCGGGATAAGGGAGCGGCGCATATCCGAGGATAAGCCGAACTGGTACATGGCGTCGGAGGCGGCTAAAAGAGCCGTCGCGGACAGCGGTATTGACCCTTCGGAGATAGACCTCGTGCTCGCGGCGACCTGCTCGCCCGATTACTTCTACCCCGCCCTCTCCTGTCTCGTTCAGCAGCAGGTCGGCGCGGAGAATGCCGCGGCGTTCGACATAAACTCCGCCTGCACAGGCTTCATAAACGCACTCGACACGGCTTCGAGATTTCTCGAGGACGATGATTACAGAAATATACTGATAGTGGCAAGCGAGAGGCTCGCCCCGCACTGCGACTACACCGACCGTACCGCAAGCATTCTCTTCGGAGACGGCGCGGGTGCAGCGGTAGTAACAAAGAACGACAAGCCCATGTGGTCGTACCTGAGCGCGAAGGGGGATTTCTTCAACGCCCTCTGGTGCAAGGTCGACCAAAGCCGCGCGAACTGCCCGCTCTTAAAGCCCGACACGCTCCCCGAGGGGCTCATAGACACCGAAGCCAAGACCCACACCCTCCAGATGAACGGAAAGGCGGTCTACAAATTCGCCGTCGACGCCATGGAGACCGCGGTGAACAAGGTGCTCGCGAAGTCGGGGCTGACCACAGATGACATAGACCTCTACATACCTCATCAAGCAAACGCGCGCATAATAGAGAGCGCCGTCAAGGGGCTGAAGCTCCCGCCGGAGAAGGTGTATGTGAACCTCGAAAAGCACGGCAACACCTCCAGCGCCTGCATCCCCACCTGCCTCGCCGAGCTGAAAGCCGACGGGCGCATAAAGGACGGCATGACGATATGCCTCGTGGGCTTCGGCGCAGGACTCACCAGCGGAGCTATCGTGTTCGGACAGTGAGCGCCTGCGGGAGCAAGTGGTCGCTTCGCTCGAGCCGTCGCCTCGCGGCGATTGGGTCGCTTGTTTTTCGCTTAGATGCGCGCATCCGTGCGCGCTCTTGGCGAAAAACTCAAAGCCTCCTGCTTTGAGCGCTCGAGACTGGGGGAAACCCTTTCTGAAGAAAGGTCCCCTTCCCCACCCCTCCACGCAGCACGAGGCTGCGGCAGGCTCCCCAAAAGCACCGCACGACGCGGCGCAACAGAGGGAGCCGAAAAAGACTTTTTAATTGCTTCGCGCTGAATTCCAAAACAAGTGCGCCAAACGAAAGGACAGATATAATGCAGACGAGAATAACGGAACTCCTCGGAATAAAATACCCGATATTGCAGGGCGGTATGGCATGGGTCGCAGAAAGCACCCTCGCCGCTGCCGTGTCAAATGCCGGAGGCGCGGGAATAATCGCGGGCGGCGCGGCTCCGATAGACTACCTCAGAGAGCAGATACGCAGGGCAAAGACCCTCACGGATAAGCCCTTCGGCGTGAACGTCATGCTCATGAGCCCGAACGCGGAGGAGCTCGCACAGCTCGTCATCGACGAGAAGGTGGCATTCGTCACCACCGGCGCGGGAAATCCCGGAAAATATATGGAGGGCTGGAAAGCCGCGGGGATAAAGGTGATACCCGTAGTTCCGTCGGTAGCGCTCGCGAGAAGAATGGAGCGCTCGGGAGCCGACGCGGTCATAGCTGAGGGTACCGAGAGCGGCGGACATATCGGGGAGAATACCACGATGTGCCTCGTCCCGCAGGTCGTTGACGCACTGGAGATACCGGTGCTCGCGGCGGGCGGTATAGCTGACGGGCGCGGCGTCGCGGCATCGTTCATGCTCGGCGCGGAGGGCGTTCAGGTGGGTACACGTTTCCTTGCAAGTGAGGAAGCGCAGATACACGAGAACTACAAGAACCTCGTCATCGGCGCGAAGGATACCGACAGCATAGTGACGGGGCGTTTTACCGGGCACCCGTGCAGGAACGTCAAGTCGAAGCTCGCGAAGAAGCTCCAGACCTTTGAAAAGGACGGCGGCACTCCCGAGGAATTCGAGCAGATATCCGCGGGCTCGCTGCGCAAGGCTGTCGTGGATGGCAACCTCGACGAGGGTTCCTTCATGTGCGGCGCTATCGCGGGCATGATAAACGACATAAAGCCCTGCAAGGACATCATAGAAGAGATGTTCGCACAAGCGGAGAAATTACTGAAGCTCTGAATATAATATAATTAAAGTTTTTTGAAAGGGGTTTGGGGAAAACTTTTTTGAAAAAAAGTTTTCCCCAAGACAAGACGTATGGCAACAGCACTTATAACGGGCGCATCACAGGGAATAGGCGAATGTATCGCGAAGAGGCTGGCTAAGGACGGCTTCGACATTGCGGTAAACCACTACCCCTCCGACGGGGACAAGGCTAAGGCTGAGGCGGTCGCGGAGGCTTGCAGAGCTCTCGGCGTTAAGGCGGAGATATTCGCGGCGGACGTGTCGAAGTTTGACCAGTGCGCGGACATGGTAAAGGAAGTGAAGGACACCTTCGGAAGCCTCGACGCGCTGGTGAACAACGCGGGTATCACGAAAGACACCCTGCTCACCCTCATGAGCGAGGAGCAGTACGACCAGGTCATCGCGGTCAATCAGAAATCCGTGTTCAATATGATGAAGCCCGCTATCAAGGTGATGATGAAGCAGAAGCACGGCGCTATCGTCAATATGGCGTCGGTGGCGGGACTGTACGGCAACCCCGGACAGATAAACTACGCCGCTTCTAAGGCAGCCATAATCGGCATGACCATGACAGCCGCAAAGGAGGTCGGGGCGCGCAATATCCGCGTGAACGCGGTGGCTCCGGGACTTATAAAGACCCCCATGACCGATGTGCTCACCGATGAGCAGAAGTCAAAGATATTTGAGCGCATCGCGCTGAAGCGCTTCGGCGAGGTGGAGGAGATAGCCTCCGTGGTCGCGTTCCTGCTATCCGACAGCGCTTCGTACATTACCGGACAGACTATCGAAATAAGCGGCGGACTTGAAATGTGATCTATCAGGAGCAGAAGAAAGTATGAGAAGAGTAGTTATAACGGGGCTCGGAATACTGAGTCCGACAGGAAATACCGTTGAGGCGTTCCGCGACAGCCTGAGAGCCGGAAAGCACGGCTTCACGCTTGAATCGTGGTTCCCGGGACAGACCGAGGATCTGAACGTCGTCGCGAGAGTGAAGGACTTCGACGTTTCGGAGTACATCGACAAGAAGGAAGCCCGCCGTACAGACCCCGTGACGCAGTATGCGGTGTACGCCTCAAAGAAGGCTCTCGAGGACGCGGGGACAGACTTCGCGGATATCGACCCATACAAGCGGGGAGTCATCATAGCTTCGGGTATCGGCGGCATACAGACCACCGAGGAGCAGATACTCAACTACCACAACAAAGGCAACGGACGTGTTTCGGTATTCACAATACCCATGATGATCGGCAATATGGCTCCCGGAGTCGTGGCGATAAAAACAGGCTTCAAGGGCGTCAACTATACGATAGTTTCGGCTTGCGCCTCATCGACCCATGCGATAGGCGAGGCGTTCAGAATGATAAAGCACGGCTACCTCGACTGCGCCATAACCGGCGGTGCCGAGGCGTGCAGCATAGGATTCGCGCTGGCGGGCTTCAACAATATGCACGCCGTGACAAGGAGCACCGACCCCGACAGAGCGTCTATCCCCTTCGACAAGGAGAGATCGGGATTCGTGCTCGGAGAGGGCGCGGGTATCGTGATACTCGAGGAATACGAGCACGCGAAGGCGCGCGGAGCGAAGATATACGCCGAGGTCGCCGGCTACGGCGCGACCTGCGACGCGTACCATGAGACCAGCCCCGCACCGGGCGGCGAAGCAGGCGCGAAGGCTATGGAGCTCGCGGTGTCGGAGGCTATGGTGCCGTTCAACACGATAAACTACTGCAACGCTCACGGAACCTCCACAAAGCTCAACGACGAGACCGAGACAGAGGCTCTCAAGAAGACCTTCGGCGAGCATGCCTACAAAATGGCGGTGAACTCCACAAAGTCCATGACCGGGCACCTGCTCGGCGCGGCGGGAGGAGTTGAGGCTGTGGCGGTGGCTCTCCAGATGAAGGAGGGCTTCGTTCACCCGACAGTCGGGCTCACCGTGGACGACGAGGCATGCGACCTCGACAACTGCAAGGGCAGCACAAGAGAAATGAAGATAACAGGCGCGATAAGCAACTCGCTGGGCTTCGGCGGACACAACGCAACGCTGTGCTTCCTGCCGGTTGAATGAACGGAGGAAATATGCAGTACGAACATGGTGAGCTGCTAGGTGCAGCAAAGGAATACATCGACCTCATGAAGGCAAGCGGGCTTGGTTATTTCCGCATAAAGAACGACAAATTCGAGATAGAGCTCGGCGAGAAGCAGCAGCGTCCGGCACCCCCGCCGCCGTTCATGATGCCCCCGCAGCAGCCGGGTATGCCGATGCCGCCCGCACCGCCGCAGGGCGCTCCCGCAAAGAGCTGCGCTCCGGAAAAGAGCGGCAATGTGGTGACCTCACCGATCGTGGGTACCTTCTACGCTGCCCCCTCACCGGAAAAGCCGCCCTATGTGCAGGTCGGAAAGCAGGTACATAAGGGAGACGTGCTGTTCATCATCGAGAGCATGAAGCTGATGAACGAGGTAACGAGCGAGTTCGACGGCGTCGTTGCCGAGATAATGACCGAGGACGGCGATACGGTCGAGTTTGACCAACCGATCATGCGGATAGAATAAGGGGGATATGCTGCCGTGAAAATGGATATCGAACAGATCAAGGGAATTATTCCCCACCGTGACCCGTTCCTGCTGATAGACGAGATCGAGGAGATTGAGGTCGGTCACAGGGTAGTGGCTCTCAAGCACATAAAGGCGGACGACTTCTGGTTCAAGGGGCATTTCCCGGATTATCCGGTGGTTCCCGGCGTGCTTATCCTCGAGATGATGGCACAGGCGGGAGCGGTCGCTATGCTCGCAATGCCGGAAAATAAGGGAAAGATCGGCTTTTTCGGCGGAGTAAAGGAAGCGAAGTTCCGCAAGCAGGTAGTCCCCGGCGACACCCTGCGGCTTGAAGTCGAGATAATCAAGGTGAAGGGACCCGTGGGCGTGGGCAAGGGTATCGCCACGGTAAACGGCGAGAAGGCTTGCTCGGCGGAGATATCCTTCGCGATAAAATAAAATACATAACGGAATTACATATCAATGATAGATAAGATCCTGATAGCCAACCGCGGCGAAATAGCGCTCCGTATAATCAGAGCGTGCCGTGAGCTTGGCATAGAGACTGTGGCGGTGTACTCCACCGCGGATAAGAACGCCCTGCACGCGCAGATAGCCGACAGGTCGGTCTGCATAGGCGGCGCGAGAAGCACCGACAGCTACCTCAACACACGCGCTATCCTTGCAGCCTGCGAGATAACCGGCGCTAAGGCGATACACCCCGGCTTCGGCTTTCTCTCCGAGAGCAGCCGCTTCGTAAGGCTCTGCGACCGCTGCGGGATAAAGTGGATAGGTCCCGGCGCGGACGCTATGGACGCCATGGGTGACAAGGCTAACGCCAAAGCCGCCATGATAAAGGCGGGAGTTCCCGTGGTCATGGGCTCGGAGGGCGTCGTCACCGACCTGAATGAAGCTAAGCGCATATCGAAGGAGATTGGCTACCCCGTTCTCGTGAAGGCGAGCGCGGGCGGCGGCGGGCGCGGCATAAGGCGCGCCGACAGCGAAAAGGAGCTGGAGCCCGCCATAACCGCGGCAAAGCAGGAGGCGCTGCGCTTCTTCGGCAACGACGACGTGTATATCGAAAAGTTCATCGTCGATCCGCGCCACATCGAGATACAGATACTCGCGGACGAGCACGGAAACGTGATACACCTCGGGGAGCGTGACTGCTCCTGTCAGAGACGGCACCAGAAGGTGCTCGAGGAATCCCCCAGCCCCATAATGACCCCGGAGCTCCGGGAGAAAATGGGCGACGCAGCGGTAAGAGCCGCGAAAGCCTGCGGCTACACCAACGCCGGCACCGTGGAATTTCTCGTGGACAAGGACAGGAATTTCTACTTCATGGAAATGAATGCCCGCATACAGGTCGAGCACCCGGTGACAGAGCTCGCTGCGGACATAGACCTCGTGAAACAGCAGATACTGATCGCAAGCGGGCTCCCGCTGGAAATAAGGCAGGAGGACGTAAAGCTGAGCGGTCATGTGATAGAATGCCGCATAAACGCGGAGGACCCGAAGAACAACTTCCGCCCCTCCCCCGGCAGGATAGAGTCCATACACGTCCCCGGCGGGTTCGGCATACGCATAGATACCGCGGCGTATCAGGGATATGAGATACCGCAGTACTACGACAATATGATAGCAAAGCTCATCGTCCGTGGAAAAGACAGAGACGAAGCGATAACAAAGATGAAGGTCGCCCTCGGGGAAATGCTCATAGAGGGCGTTCAGACAAACATTGACTATCAGTTAAATCTCCTTCGGGACAGCGAATTCGTGAAGGGGCAGTTCGACATAGGCTTCCTTGACCGGAAGGATTTCTCATAAGGGTACCTCTAAAAACCGCTTTGAAAAGAGAAAATGAGATAATTGTGCCAAATGCAAGGAAAGGCTCCGAAGGCTTGCCGGCGCAAGTCGAGGAGACTTGACAAAGCAGTTGGTACAAGTAGCTCTTTTTCTCTCAAATGGGTTTTCAGAGGTTCCCTTGAACGTCACAACGAACGGAGTGTATTCATAAAATGGCACTGGAAGATCTTTTCAAGGTCGTCAAAGACAGATCGAGAGCCGATGTAAAACCTAAGGAACCAAAGACGAAAAAAGGCGATACCGGCGTGGAGATACCGAAGGGACTGCTTTTCAAATGCCCGAGGTGCGGGAGCGTATCCTACCGGGACGATTTCGAGCGCAACAAGTCGGTGTGCGGCTCCTGCAACTACCACGCAAGGATAAGCGCACGGGCAAGACTCGAGATGACCGCGGACAAGGACAGCTTCACCGAGCTCGACGCGGGGCTGACCTCGCTGAACCCCATAGGCTTCCCGGATTATGAGGAGAAGATATCCGAGCTCCGGGAAAAGTGCGGGATAAACGAGGCGGTAATAACGGGCGTCTGTAAGATACACCGCTACAACACCGTCATAGGTATCATGGACAGCAATTTCATGATGGCGAGCATGGGAAGCGTCGTCGGCGAGAAGATCACCCGAGCCTTCGAGTACGCCACCGAGCATAAGCTCCCCGTGGTGCTGTTCACAGCCTCCGGCGGCGCGAGAATGCAGGAGGGCATAATCTCCCTCATGCAGATGGCAAAGACCTCGGGAGCGATAGCACGCCACAGCGAGGCGGGACAGCTCTACGTCACGGTCATGACCGACCCCACCACCGGCGGCGTCACAGCCTCCTTCGCAAGCCTCGGCGATGTAATAATCGCGGAGCCGAAGGTGCTCATAGGCTTTGCCGGCAGGCGCGTCATTCAGGACACCATAAAGCAGCAGCTCCCCGATGATTTCCAGTCGGCGGAATTCATGCTCGAAAACGGCTTTGTCGATATGATAGTCGAGCGCAAGAATATGCGCTCCACCCTCTCGAAGGTGTTCAGGACGCACAACTATACCCGCGACAGGGATTATGTGGGAGGTGCTGTACAATGAGCGAGCTTACGGCTACCGAAAGACTTGCCGTTATCCGCATGAAGGGCAGACCCACGGTAAGAGACTACATACCCGCGCTGTTCGGGAATTTCCTCGAGCTGCACGGTGACAGGCACTACGGGGACGACGCGGCGATAATCGGCGGCGTCGGCACCTTCGGAGGAACGCCGGTCACGGTGATAGCGCAGGTGAAGGGACGCAACCTCGACGAGAACAAGAAGTCGAATTTCGCAATGCCCCACCCGGAAGGGTATCGCAAGGCTCTCCGGCTCGCAAAGCAGGCGGAGAAATTCCACAGACCCGTCATCTGCTTTGTAGATACCCCCGGAGCGTTCTGCGGCATTGAGGCGGAGAAGCGCGGACAGGGTGAGGCTATCGCCCGCAACCTGCTGGAATTCATGACCCTGAAGACCCCGATAATCTCCATAGTGCTCGGAGAGGGCGGAAGCGGCGGAGCGCTGGCGCTGGCGGTATGCGACGAGCTCGCCATGCTCGAAAACGCGCTCTACTCGGTCATCTCCCCGAGAGGCTTTGCCTCCATACTCTGGAAGGACGCGTCGAGAGAGTCCGAGGCGGCGGAGCTTATGAAGATAACCGCGGAAGATCTCCTCGGCTTCGGCGTGTGCGAGAGGATAATCGACGAGCCCGACGGAGGTGCTCACAACGACCCGTCGCTCACCGCGGAGAACATCTCCGAGTACCTCGCGGACGCTATCCCGAGACTTTCCGCCATAGATACCTATACGCTTCTGGAACACAGGTACGAAAAATTCAGAAAAATAGGGGTTTTTACCGAAACAGAAGCATAATATTCGGTAAAATGCTCAAAAACGTATAATACGTTTTGTGAGAAATTGCCATTTTTTTAAAATTTGAAAAAAGCTATTGATTTTTTCAGATATATCATTTATAATGATAGTGCGATTAAAAATCAACTTTAAATAAAAGACAGGAGGCAGTATTATGATATTTGATAAGGTTAAGAGCATTATAGCCGATCAGCTCGACGTTGAGGAGGATAAGATCACACAGAGCTCCAATATCCAGGACGACCTCGGTGCGGATTCCCTTGATATAGTTGACCTCGTTATGAGCTTTGAGGACGAGTTCGATATCGAGATACCCGACGATCAGGTAGAGAATAACAAGACAGTCGGCGACATTGTAAAGTACATCGAAGAGAATACAGAGGACTGATAAAACAGGCCGTAACTCCCGCCCTTCAAAGGCGGGAGTTTTTTGTTTGCACGGAATTTTCTGCATAATCAATACCCTTCCCGCACATAATATCCCCGAAAGGAAGATGATATTATGCAGCTTGACGGCTCCAAAACTCTCGAAAACCTCAAGACCGCGGTAGCGGGCGAGGCACAGGCACGGACAAAGTACAACATCTACGGCGAGATAGCCCGCAAGGAGGGCAACCGCCAGATAGCGGACATCTTCGATATGACCGCCGACAACGAGCGCGCTCATGCCGAGCTGTGGCTGTCGCTCATCAGCGACGGTATCCCCGTGAACACCCTCAAAGCCCTCGAAAACGCCGCCGGCGGTGAGCACTATGAGTGGTCGGATATGTACGCGGGCTTCGCGCAGACAGCGCGAGAGGAGGGCTTCGACAATATCGCGCAGCTCTTCGATATGGTCGGTCAGATAGAACAGCAGCATGAACAGCGCTACCGCACCCTCATCGAGCAGATCAACAGCGGAAAGGTGTTCACCGAGGACGGCGAGACCGTCTGGATCTGCCGTAACTGCGGTCACCTCCACCACGGCAAGGAAGCGCCGCAGTTCTGCCCCGTCTGCAAAAAGCCGCAGGAGTACTATAAAAGACAGGGAGATATGTAAAGAAGCCGCTCGCGCTCGAGTTGCGGGGAAAGAGGAAGAGGGAAGGAAGGAAGCCCCTTTCCGCGAGGAAAGGCGCTCCCTCCCTCCCCTCTCCCTCT
>CAJOMV010000019.1 GCA_905235805.1 uncultured Ruminiclostridium sp. | reverse complement strand
TTTCAATTGGTTGCGGAGATAGGACTTGAACCTACGACCTTCGGGTTATGAGCCCGACGAGCTACCACCTGCTCCACTCCGCGATATTCTTTTTATCCGTAATGCTTTATAATTATAGCACAGTGTTAAGCATTTGTCAAGTCTTTTTTTAATTTTTGCAAAAATAAATCTGAAAGCATATCGAAAATAGGGTATTTATATCGAAAATGCAAGGTGCTTCCGCATAACTGTCACTTTTATGCCATTCAGAATAGTTACAAAAAGTAATAGTCTGACGATTTTGTTGGTTGAAAAATCCATTAGTTTATGCTATAATAAGTTCAGTAACTATCGGGAGGCAGAGAGATGCTGAAAGCGACGGACATGATACCGGAATTCATCAGGATAAGCAAGGAAAACGTGCAGTCGCCTGTTGCAAGATTTCTTGCGAATTACAACAACAACGGCACGGAGCTGCATAAATACGTCGGTAACGGCGAAAGAACATACAGAGACCCCGACCTGTTTTACCTGCTGCTCAAGCACGCGGCGTTCGATATGAAATATGCCCGCGACATCATGCTGCTGCGGTACGCGCTGGAGGCGGACATACCATATCGGTTCCACTATGAGCTGTATTATTATCCGCGCACAAACTCTGCCGAGCGTTGCGTGTACGTCTTTACAAAGTATGTTCACCTGATGCAGCGGGAGCTTATGTTCACCGAGAGGGAAGCAGTGCGCATTCTCAGTCTGTTTGCGGGAGCGCGCCCTTACTTTCCGAAAGCCGTGGAAGAATACAAAGGCACGTTTTTAAAGGAAATAAGTAAAAAGGAAGAGCACAAGCGCAATATAGAGAAGAAGATCCGGGAGGCGCGTCTCGGCTCCTCCGAGGAAAAGGGCGATGTAGCGGAGGATTACTACAACGGCTGGAAAGTGGATACGGACCGTGCCGAAGCATATAAATGGGCTGATGAAGCGGACAAGTATGGAGATGAACCCAGATCACGCGCTATAAAGGGGAATATTCTGTACACCGGCGACGTGGTCCCGAAGGATCAGGCAAAGGGGCTTGCACTGCTAATGTCGGCTGCCGATGACGGGGACGGCTACGCGGCTTATGTTCTCGCGATAAGTTTTTGGCAGGATTTCAGCAATAAAAACGATGAAGCGTTCAAATGGGCAAAAAGGTCGTATGAGCTTGGATACCGCCCCGGAGAAGTGCTGCTGGGCATTTTTTACGCCGACGGTGTGGGGACCCAGAGGGACAAGCGGAAAGCACTCCCCTACCTATTGAAGAATCTGCCGAAGCATGACAGCACCGCTGAACTCGGAACAGCGTGGGTGTTTGAAAACGAGCCTTTCAAGAACACGGCTATTTACAGCGAACATGTCTGCAAATCTGCGGAGCTCGGAAAACTTTCGATCGTGAAAGGGTTTGCGGAGGATCACGAAAAAGGCTCACACGCGAACATAAGCTTTGACAGGATAGTGCTGCTGCTCCGCGATCTCGCTCACAGCGGCGACGCGGAGGCAAAATACAAGCTCGCCTGCTACTTCAGGTCGGGAAAAGCAAAGGCGGACGATCTGTATTACAAGAACTGGCTTGACCGCCTGCAGGACGAAGACAGGTGCGGCACCCAGCTCGCCCGCGAGAGTAAGGGAACTCCCCTGTCCGATATCCTTGCCCGCCGGTGGTATGAGGACGCCGTTATGAGCGGGTACAGGTTCGACGAAGAGGACTATGCGGACTTTCTCGGCGGTACAGACCGCGGCGCGGCAGTTATAAACCGATATGTCGAAGATGAGTGCAGGCGGGTCCTGAAAAGCGGACAAGGCAATAAATACGAGAAAAAGCTGCTTTCGAGAGTGATATACCGAAACTGCGGCAACAGACTGCTGAATTATGTACAGCGCTTTTACAGTGACCTTGCGGAGCACGGCGACTGTGAGGCTGCGTGCGCCCTCGCCGATTTTTATCTGGAAATGTCCTGGTTTGCTAAGGAACCGCATCTGATAACATTCGTTCTGAAAGATGCCATTGCCGCGGAGATGCCGGACGCTCTGTTAAACGATGCCCTGATATGGAGCAGGTCAGAGGACAAAGCGGCTGCCGAGGAGAAGCTCCTCCATACCGAGGAGGTCTGCCTGAAGGGCTGGAAGGAACGCAGGGATCCCGGCTGCGCGGAGGTGCTCGGTCGGCTGTATGAAGAACGCGGAGATAAAAAACGGGCGTATAAATACTATGAATACGCGGCGGAAAAGGGACCCAGCGAATACTCGCTGATGAAGCTTCTTCCGCTGTACCTCAGTGGAGACGAGAGCGACAGCGCTTTATATGACGCGGAAAAAGCAAAAAAAATCATCGGTATCGGTGAGCAGTCGGGATATCCGTATGTGCTCGCAGAGATAGGTCGCTGCTATTGGAGGGGGCGCATCGTTGACAGGGATCCGGCAAAGGCTGACCGCCTGTTCATGATATCAGCTGACCTGTGCTGCCGTACCGCGTGGGACAGCCTTGCAGGTTCCTTCAACCGTCACTCCGGACACTTCACCTGTGCCGCTCTCATCAGAAAAAGAACCGCGGCGGAAGCTGCTCTGGGCTTTGAATCACGGATATCCGTTTATACCGATATGCTGCTCGGCAAGCGCATAGGATTAAGCCGCTTACTGTATTGCTCCCCCGATGTCGCTAAGGCTGAAAAATGGCTGTACTACGCTCTTGAAAAATGCGGTTATTCGTGGGCATACCGTGAGCTTTCAGATCTGTATGCCGAAGACCCGAACAAGCTATCCGAGTTGTACTGCACATTTGCTGCCGCACGCTGCGGTATCGAAAGCGCGAAAGATAATCTTCTCAATAATTCGCCGGGGATAGGTATCGAAAAGATACGCACGTCGTTCAGACCGCCTGCCGAGCATATCGCGAAACGGCTGAAGGAGCTTTTAGCGGCTGACAGCGATATCCCCGCGAAAGCTCTGGGGTATCTCCTGTTAATGTCATGCAGGAACAAATCGGACATACCCGCTGTAACGTCCCTTTACCTTGCGTTTTGCTGCGGTTCCGCCAAGCTCCTGCGCAGCAGCGGATATGAGAGGGCGGAGGAAAAACTCGTTTCCGTCACGGGAATGCCCCCGGAAAACGCCTCTGTGATACTTGCCTGCATAGCGTCAGCGTACGGATCGGATATGACTGTTCCCGAGAAGAAGAAAAAAGCCCGCAACAGGTTAAAGCAGCAGGAGGAGCTTATAGAACAGCTGCGTGACCTGAGCAGCTCCGACTTCGAACAGGTAACGGAGATATACCGGAAGCTTGCGGAGATCGGAAACGGTGATGCCTGCTATTTCCTCGGGAGATTCTATGAGGGTCACCCGAAGCATGACCGCGAAACGGCACTTTCATGGTTCATGAAGGGCGCGGAGCTCGGTAACAGGCGATGCGAAGCCTTTGTCGGGCAATACCTGCTAAGTGACAGGTCGGACAGGAAGAACCGTTACAAAGCCGCATGGTACCTCTCCGACTCTGCTCCCGTCTCACTGCTCGGTATGTATTTCCTTGAGCTGTGTGATACGGCTCCCGGGGCGGCAATGCGGGAGGACGCCATTGAATGGGCACAGCGCTGCCCCGACAAAGCACAGGGCTTCTTCGGAGCTCTCGGACTCGATAAAAAGACCGGGGATTTTTCCTTTGACGAACCGGCTGAGGACTCATTGTTCGGAGCAGAGCTGAAACAAAGGACACCGAAGGATTGCGTTGAATTTACTCCCGTGTTCGGGAATACAGATAAGGAAAATAATGTGCAATGCAGCGCCGATCTCATTTTTAACGCCATAAAAGGAGATATCGACGCCATTCATCAGCTTATCAGGATAT
The DNA here is from genome assembly GCA_905235805.1 of uncultured Ruminiclostridium sp. GTDB lineage: Bacteria > Bacillota > Clostridia > Oscillospirales > Ruminococcaceae > Ruminiclostridium_E. The sequence goes on along the minus strand of CAJOMV010000019.1, from coordinate 14,261 downwards.
ACACTCTTACGCCTTTCTACAAGGATCAGACCGCTCACGCGCTCTTCTGGACGAAGCGCTTGTATGAGCTGCGAAGCCCGGACTGCTTTGAGCTTGCGCAGCGTATCATAATGAACAGCTGTAAGCCCGGGAAAGCCGAGGAAGAATTTGAGAGGCTGAAAAAGCTTTGGACAAGGAAACGGGATTAGCACAGAAAAAGCCGCACGGCTCGGAAGCTTCCTGACCGTGCGGCTTTGTTTTATTTCATTATACCGTCCACAAGCCCGTACTTGACAGCCTGCTCCGCGTTGAGGTAGCTGTCGCGGTCGCAGTCGGCAGTTACCTGCTCGATGGTCTGCCCCGTTCTGTCGGAGAGTATCTGCATTAGCACACGCTTTGTCTCGGTGATATGAGTGGCTGCTCTCTCGATATCGGAAGCCTGTCCGCTTATGCCGCCGAGAGGCTGATGTATCATCAGCTCACCGTAGGGGGTGATGTAGCGCTTGCCCTTAGTTCCGCACGCACACAGCACCGAAGCCATTGAAGCGGCTATGCCCGTGCAGACCGTGGAAATGTCGCACTTGCAGCGCTCCATTGCATCGAGTATGGCAAGTCCCGCACTTACCACGCCGCCTGGGGAGTTTATGTACATCGTGATATCCCCGTCCCCGGTCTTGTCGAGGTATTCGAGCTGGAGTATCACCTCCGTCGCCGTCTGCGCGTTGATCTCGGTGTCGAGTATTATCTTTCGATCCTGCTCGAAGATCCATGTCTGGATAGTGGTCTCATGGATACCACCCTTGTCCACTTTTGGGATCATTGGCATCATAATTGTATGTCCTCCTTATTATAATTATTGATCGTCGTCGTCGCCGTCATCATCGTCGTCATCATCGTCGTCGTCGCCTTCCAGCACTGCAAGGAACTGGGTTATGTAGTTCTGTTCGTCGGTTTCGTCATCGTCGATATCATCGCTGTCATTGTTATTGTCAGCGGGCTCATCTTTATCAGAGTCGTCATCGGCAGCTTCGAAAACTTCTTTATCGTCGTCATCATCATCGTCGTCAGTCTGAACAGGCTCGGGCTTTTTGCGTTTCGTCGGGGCGGATCTCTTCTGCTTCGACTTTTCGGCGCGCTCAGCCTCCCGCTTCTCTTTTATCAGCTGCTGGGCTATATCCTCGAGCATTCTTATGGAAAGCACACGCATACTTTCGGGGAATTTCTTCTTGAAACGGAAGATCTCATCGGAATCGTAAGCCTGCAGGAATTCGAGGAAGTCTATGTCGGGAAGCTTTGCGAAATACCTTATCTCGTCCCGCACAAACAGCGCTTCCTTATATTCATATTCCTTCTTCAGGCTCTTGAGCATATCGCGTGATACGAGAGGCTCCTCAGAACCGGTGCGCGCTATCTTTGTCGTGCCGGAAAGCTCGCTCATATAGCTGAGCATCTCCGGGTCGGAGCTCTGCAGGAAGAAGATGTTCTTGCAGTTGCCGATTATAGTGCCGGCTTCCTCCTTATATACCGAATCGAGCTGCTGCTTGGACTGGCATACCAAAAACCAGCGCATGTTACGGCTGCGGCTTGCGGATATCTTTGCCCGCATATCATTTATCCTGAGATTGCAGAACTCATCGCAGATATAGTTTATACGGCAGGGAGGGTCTTTCCTGCCCTGATATTTCTCGCTGTACACCTCTATCAGCACACTGTAGAACATATCTATCAGCATACCCGAGATAGTGTCGTAGGCACTGGTCTCGTCTGGGATTATGAGGAAAACGAATGTGGGCTTCTCATACATGGCGGCAACATCGAAGGTGGAATTCGATACCATGCGCATGAGATCCTTCTGAATGGTGAAGTCGTATATCATGCCCTGTGCGGAGCTTAAAATACAGTTTATCGTCCTGTCGGGGTTCTGGAGCACTCCGCGCAGCATTATCAGACGGTTGTCGTTGTCCACGTCTCCGAAGGCTCCCGTATCTATAAGCTCGAGAAGCTTTCTGCTGGTGGCGTAGTTGAGATAAGAATTCATCGTGAGCATATTCATCATGTCACGTCTCGAGGTGTTCGTCGCACACGCCTGAAAGAGAAGCATGATAAGCTGTGTCATGAGCTGGGTGGAGCTCGTTGACCAGAAGGGGTCATTGTTGTTCTGTATGAAACGGCTGTTCAGTGAATCCACGAACTTGCGTATCATGGTCGCCGCCTTGTCCTCCTGCCCCTTGCAGTAGAGATTGAAGGGCTGCTCGAACAGGTTATAGCCGTCACCGCTGAAGGTCCTGAAATCGAGGTACACTCCGTTGATACCGTGCGCCTTCATGAAAGCCTGTATCTTCGGGTTAGCGGAGAGCTCGCCCTTTACGTCGGTGACAAAAGCGGACTCATGCGCTCCCGCTGTCATAGCCAGAAGCGGCAGGATCGCGGAGCGGGTCTTTTTGCTTCCCGTCTCGCCGAAGAGTATGGTATTTTCGTCGGAGGCGTTCACATAGGCTGTATGTTTCTTGACAAGTATCGGTATACCGCTGGCGGAGAACTTCTTTGCCGTCAGGTCGACCGCGGTAAATTCCTCCTTGATATCGCTGTTGTTGGATATCATATTGGATTCGGGATATGTGTAAGGCTGCCAATCCGTTTTGTAATCGAATTTTGTCATCTTGTTTTCCCCCTGCTCCTACGCGATGAGCGCTTGTCGGGCACTATGCCGCCCAGCGTCATTACCTTCTCTGAATATTCGGCGGCTATCCCGGCGTTGAGTATCGAGGGGAGAGAGCCGTTCTTCTCAAGGTATCTCGAAAGCTCCTTCATTCCCGCGAGCTCCTCCTTCTCCGCATACGCGCCTATTTCCTCGCACATCATCTTTACCACCGGGTATGAACGCAGCTCTATCATCTCATTGCGCATTATCATCTCCGACAGCACCTGCGCGGCGGGACGGGCTATACCGTAGCTTTCTATGAGCCCGGAGAGCGAGTCGCTGCTCATGAAGGTCTTATCCACATAGATCATGCCGCTCATATAGCAGCTAAGCTTGAAGAATATCTTACGGACATCGTTCTCGTCGTGCTCACCGACAGTGAAGATGTAGTCTATACCTTTGCGGTGGTCGTGCATATACTTGAGGCATATGATGAAATACTCCTCGTCCTCATGCTTTATCCAGTCCGAGATATCAATGGCGCAGCAGACCTTCCTGCCCATACCGTATTCCGATGAGCGCAGCTTTATCTGAAGCTCCTTCAGCTCATTGAACTGCTCATAGAGCGCGGTATAGCAGAGCTTATGGTGGACTACCTCCAGCTCGGGGTCGGCTGCCCTTTCCGCGGCGTAGTCATTGTCGGCGGAGCCTGTTATCAGCAGAATAAAGTCCTTTTTTTCCTCAATGTACTTCTTTTTCATCGGATAAACTCACCTTCTCTTTCTCCTTCTGTCAGACATATTGACATTATAACACAATGAACGTAACATTTCAACAATTTACGACAATTTTTTCATAACGATCACTCATCTTCTGCTTCGTATTCCCAGAGCAGCTCCGCGGCACGTTCCATACCGCCTTCGGCTGCCCGCAGCAGACAGCTCTGTCCCTTGACCCGGTCATAGTCATCATTATAAGGGTCGAGAAAGTACTCCCCCACCCGGAGCTGCATATCCGGAAATCCCATATCGGCGCCGATGATCAGAAACTTCAGCCTCATAGCCTCGCTGCCGAGCTTGTCACCGTATATCCCGACAAGGTGCCGCACAGCGGTATTTGCCCTGCTCTTCCGTTCCTCGCACGAATAGCGGAAATACTTTGCCGCGCAGAGAAGCCTGGTCTTTTCTGTACCGCGGGGGCTGTCCCGAAGCTCTGTGATGAGCGCAAACGTGTCCTCATAGCTAAGCTCCGAATATTTGCTGTACCTGTCCTCGGGAATTCGCGCCTTCTGTATATATGTATCGGCGGCTTCCCTTTCTCCGCGCTGCTTCAGGAGCTCCGCCGCCGCTATCATAGCCTCCGGCAGACTGTGCTCCGAGGCTGCTTTGAAGTATGACAGCGCTTTTTTTGCGCTGCGCTTGACGGCAATACCGTCCCTGTACATCATACCGAGGCGGTACAGCGCCATATCGCTGCCGAGCGCGGCAGAGCGTCTGCACAGCTCCGCGGCGGTATCTCCGTACTCTTCGCTGTAATAAAACGCCTCATAGGCAAGGTCGAGAAAGTATGTGCTGTCACAGAACTCCGGCTCCGCCTTCATAAAGCTGTCCAGCAGGTCAAGGCACGCAGCGCCGCGTCTGCCACTGCCCCACATGCTGTCCAGCTTCACACTGACGAACGGGTATCCGCTAAGAAGAGCATCTCCCGCCCATCTTCTCACAAGGATCTCATCCTTTGCGGCAAGCTTGCCTTCCTCACAAAGCAGCGCGAGCTCGTACATCGCCTCGCCGCTCCCGAGACCTGCCGCGTCCAGCAGCATTCCGAAAGCCTTTTCGCGTGTGCCTTCATCTGCCTTGATGCTCCCGCGCAGGAAAAGCCTGCCATACTCTGTCATGCCTTCGGTGCTGCCGAACCCGGCGGCAAGCTCAAATGCCGCGGCGCTCTTCTTCACGCTGGGCTTCACACCGTCGATACCGTCCCGGAAGATCTCGCCGAGCTTCAGGGCTGCCTCCGCACTGCCCTGCGCAACTGCATTTTTATAATACGATACCTTCTCTTGCGAAAGCGAGATATCCGCGAGCAGCATGTACGCTTCGGTACTGCCGCCCTCGCCGAGCTGCCGCAGCAGTCGTGCGGCTTCCTCGGGGTCTTCTTCCGTGCCCTGCCCGTTCAGCAGGCACTCCGCGAGCATATACAGCGAATGCTCGTCCCTGTCCACCGCACCGTGCAGATACATCTCGAATGCCTTCTCATAGCTGCGCGGCGTACCTGTACCGTTGTAATACATATCCCCGAGCTGCGGGGCAAGCTGCTTTTCTCCGCGCCGGAAATGAGCGGCGATTCTCTCAAATCGGCATTTGAGCCCATAATCGCTCATTACCTCTTCGTATCTGCTCCTCGGATTCGTTTCCGTATAACTGTTCTTGTCCTTCAGAGGACTGAACTCACAGTCCTCCGGGCTCATGAGCCGTTCTCCCGTTTCGGGGACGATAAAACCGTACATCTCCTCCATGAGCCTGATGAGCTTTTCCTCCGTCCCGGGAGAGATGATATGCAGGAACTCCGATGTCACGCGCAGTGCGTTCACCGCGTCGAGCTGCGCACGCTCCATAAGCTCCGCGACCGTTCTGCCGAACCACAGGAGCAGCTCCTCACCCTCAAAAGTCCCGTCAAAGCTTTCGGAAATACGGAGATACAGCCCCGTCTCATACGCGATACGAAAGTACAGTGCCGCGGCGGGACGGTCATAGCCGCGCAGCGCCACAGTCATCAGATACTCAAATACGTCCGCGTCCATTTTCTTGTCACCGGAGATGACCCCGCGGAGGTTTTCGCAGAATTTGCGGGTCTCACGGTAAGCACGGGTATCGCGGTCAAAATAATACCTGAAAAGCAGCTGCTTCAGCTCTGTCACCGATAAGCCGTTTTCGTCGGATATCTGACGGAGCTGCTGCGAGAGTGCCTTACTGCTTATCATTCCGTATCTCCCTTTCCGTTTCTTTTCTTCGATATCTCATTAAGTTTAAGATCCGCCGCGATGCTTCCGTTCTCCGACGCACGGAACAGCCAGTTGTAGCCTGCCCGCTCATCCTTCTTCACTCCGATACCGTTGTACAGCAGGTATCCCGCTGCGCACTGCATATCGGCAAAGCCTGCCTGTGCGCCCCGCAGGGTATACCGGAAGCTCTTCTCAAGGTCGCCGGCTATGTCAGTGTAAAAGTGCTCAAGCCGTTTCAGCGCAGTGTATTTACTGCTCCCGCCGCGGTGCAGAGCCCTTTCGCAGTTTACTGCCGCCAGATCATAAGCAGGCTTTCTCATTCCGCACAATCCCAGCTCCAGCATCAGCGCAAAAGCCTCATATCCGTTTATATCGGAGTCCGGTTTCTTAGCGAACACGGGGTCATAGCCCTTCAGGCTCTTCTCCGCCTTGTCATACCCCTCATCGCCGGGATACTGCTCCATGTACATCTCCGCGAGAGCGATCATCGCCTCGTGCATTGTACCGGAGGCTTTTTGGTAAAGCTCCTCCGCTTTTTTGCAGTCCTGCGGGACGCCCTTCCCGTAACGGTACAGCCCCGCGAGCTTACAGGCGGCTTTTATACTGCCCATTCCGACAGCAGCCTCATAAAGCCGCACTGCCTTTTCCATATTCTTCTTTCTGTCACCTATCCCCGCGTTTTCGCAGATGATGTCGGCAATAATCCGCGTCCAGCAGGGACCGAGCGCTTTTGTGCCAACACTGTCGGGTATGGCGGATATATCGGGCACGCAGCGACAGCCGTGCCGGGTGAGCCCGGTGAGCTGCACAAACGCCTGCGCCTCTACCGGACAGCCGCGCACAACCGCTTCGACAGCCCAGCGCTTTGCGAGGAAAAAGCTCTTAACAACAGCATTCCCCTCCTTATACATAACAGCGAGCATCAATGCCGCGTCGGCGTTTCCCTTTTCCGCTGCCCTGCGTATATATTCTTCGGCTTTTTCCGGGTCGCGCTCATCCTTCCTGCCATACAGCAGCAGCTTTCCGAATTCATACATACCCTCCGGGTCGCCAAGCGCGGCGGCAGCCTCGAAATATTTGCGTCCCAGTTTCTTGCTGACGCCTTTTATATCGCCCCGGGCGTACATCTGTCCGAGACGTGTGACTGCTTTTCCGTAATTCCTGCCCGCCGCCTTTATAAAGCTGTTCTCGGCAGTCTGTATATTCAGCTGACCGTCCTCTCCCGTGAGGTATTTCATGCCTATTATATAGTCAGCCTCAGCGCTGCCGTGTCTCGACGCTTCGAGGAGATACATGCCCGCGTATCCCTTGCTCTTTTTGATGCCGTTCCCATAGTAATGGCAGCGGTACATCATCAGCTCGGCGTTGCTGTCGCCCTTATCGGCGGCTTTCTGGTAATTCTCGACCGCGAGAGCATAGTCCTGCTCCGTACCCTCGCCGTAATAATACATATCACCGATCATGGAGTAAGCCTCGGGAGAGCCTGTCTTTTCGGCATACCGCACCGCATAATACATAGCACTTTCCGGGTCATAGAAGTCCGAGCTCTTGTCCAGACACTCTCTTGCAGCCTTGAGGCACATCTCGATGTCGTCTGTATTGTCAGCACGGAGCTGTATGTTCCTGTGCTCTACCGTACGCTCTTTTTCAGCAACGACTTCGTTCAGATCTGTATCTCTGCCGCGGGGAAGAAGCTCTGTGCGGCGGACTGCCCACAGCTTTGAATAAGCGTCCGAAGAGCAGTTCCTGATAATGACAACCACTATCTCCGCAGCTTTTTCTCTCGATATCTGCGCTTTTTCCTCAAATCTGACCACTATCCCGGCAAACTTACGGAACAGCTCCAGCTTGGGAAGAGATTCGTCAAGGTCATAAACGTCGTTGAATATCCCGAGCTCATAAGCAAAGCGGTAATACTGTATCATCAGCGGTTCGACATATCCCGCAAGCACCTCGTGCATCATGAACTCAAACACATCGGGGGAATACTTTACCGCGGGACCCACCACATCATCAAATTCGGCAAGGAATTTGTTTATCGGTCCCTCAAAGGAATAGCTCTTTCTCATTTTATCCAGCAGCCCGAACACCGCCATGAGATCCTCCTGCCGCGATCCGCTCATCTTTCGTATCACTCCCCTGTCAGTTCGTTATTTCTTTTCATATAACAAGGATATCATATACACTGTGTTATTGTCAAGGACTTTTTGCTCATAAAAAACCAGAGAAAAAATAATATTTGCAAAAATTGTTTGGTCAAATGCAAAAAACAGGTAGATTTTTATTATCTTTTATAGTATAATGTACTTGTATCAACAAAGCTGTGCCGGCTTTTCGGCTGGGAAAGGAAAACAAAATGGAACGATATCTTGACGAAACACTCTCCGTACAGGAGCGCGCTGAGGCTCTGACGGACGCTATGACGACTGAGGAACAGGCTTCGCAGCTGCGGTACGACGCACCCGCGGTGGAAAGGCTCGGCATTCCTGCCTACAACTGGTGGAACGAGGGGCTGCACGGTCTGGCGCGCTCGGGAATATCCACCATGTTCCCGCAGGCGATAGGTCTTGCCGCTATGTTCGACACTGAGCTGACCGAGGAAGCGGGTCACATCACCGGCATCGAAGCCCGCGCGAAATACAACGCCTATACCCGCCTCGGTGACCGTGACATCTACAAGGGGCTGACGTTATGGGCTCCGAACATCAATATATTCCGCGATCCGCGCTGGGGACGCGGTCACGAGACCTACGGGGAGGATCCGTTCCTCACCGCCGAGAACGGCAAAGCCTACATCCGCGGCTTGCAGGGCGACGGTGACAGGCTTCTGACCGCGGCGTGCGCTAAGCACTTCGCGATCCACAGCGGTCCCGAGTCCATGCGTCATTCCTTTGACGCACAGGTGTCGGCAAAGGAAATGGAAGAGACCTACCTCCCTGCCTTTGAGGCTCTTGTGAAGGAAGCGGGAGTCGAGGGAGTAATGGGTGCCTATAACCGCGTCAACGGCGAGCCTGCCTGCGCGAGCTCAGTACTCATGGAAAAGCTGCGGGAATGGGGCTTTGACGGGTACTTCGTCTCCGACTGCTGGGCGATACAGGACTTCCACACAAATCACCGCGTCACCGCGACCGCTCCGGAATCCGCGGCTATGGCGATCAAGGCGGGCTGCGACGTGAACTGCGGCTGCACCTACATGAACCTGCTCACCGCGCTTGACGAGGGACTCATCACAAAGGAGCATATACGCACAGCCTGCGTACACCTCATGAAGACCCGCATACGTCTCGGTATGTTCGATAAAAAGACAGAGTACGACGATATCCCCTACTCCGTCATCTCCTGCGGCGAGCACAGGGAGGTCACTCTCGAATGCGCTGAGAAGTCCATAGTCATGCTTAAAAACAACGGGATCCTCCCGCTCGACGAGAGCAGACTCAAAACGATCGCGGTCATCGGTCCCAATGCCGACAGCCGTGCCGCACTCGAGGGCAACTACAACGGCAGAGCCGACAGGTATGTTACCTTCCTCGACGGTATTCGCGAGCGGTTCGGCGGTAGGGTCATCTTCGCGGAGGGCTGCCACCTGTACAAGGACAGGGTGTCGGTGCTCGCACAGCCGGGGGACAGATACGCGGAGGCGATCGCCGCGGCGGAATGCGCGGACGCCGTGATACTCTGCGTCGGACTCGACGCGACTATCGAGGGTGAGGAGGGCGATACCGGCAATGAATTCTCCTCCGGTGACAAGAACGACCTTCGCCTTCCTCCGCCCCAGCGTACCCTCATAGAGAAGATACTCGCGCTCGGCAAGCCTACCGTCATAGTAGTCGCGGCGGGCAGCTCCATAAACACCGAAAGTGAGCCTGACGCACTGCTGCACGCGTGGTACCCCGGCTCCGAGGGCGGTACCGCTCTCGCGGAGATACTGTTCGGCGATATCTCTCCGTCCGGTAAGCTGCCCGTGACATTCTACGAGAGCACCGAAAAGCTTCCCGCCTTCACTGACTATTCCATGAAGGGACGCACCTACCGTTTCACGCAGGACAACGTGCTCTTCCCCTTCGGTTACGGGCTCACCTATGGGGATGTGCGCGTTACGGCGCTTGAATACAGCGACGGCACCGCTCGTGTGACAGCCGTGAACAGCGGCACCCGCACGACCGATGACGTGATACAGCTCTACATCAAGGACAGCAGCGAATTCGCCGTGCCGAACGTAAGCCTGTGCGGGTTCAGGCGGGTACGGATTGCAGCCGGCGAGGCCGTGACCGTAGATATCCCCGTGCCGGAGCGCGCATTTACCGCCGTGAACGACAAGGGTGAGCGCGCAAAATTCGGCAGCAGCTTCACCCTGTACGCCGGCACACATCAGCCCGATGCCCTCAGCGGCAGACTTACCGGGTCGGAGTGTGTGAGCTTAAATATCTGACAATAAGCATTTATACCCTATAAATAAGAAAAACGCCCCCGTGTCGAAGGTTTACCATACGGAGCGTTTTCTTATTGTTATCAGTTTTTTGTGAATACGGACTTACTGATTTATTCTGAATCTTGCGACCTGATCCTTGAGCAGCTTAGACTGTCCTGAAAGCTCCTCGCAGGAGGCAGCGGTCTCCTCGGCGGTCGCGGAGTTCATCTGAATTACCTGCGAGATCTGTTCGATACCCGTGGTTATCTGACGGATAGATTCGTTCTGCTCCGCGCTTGCGGACGCGATCTCGGAAATGAGGTCGGCGGTCTGCATGGAGATATCCTTGACCTCCTTCATCGACTCAGCGGTTGAGAGCGCTATCTTCGAGCCCTTGTCCACAGCCTCGATAGACGCTGTGATAAGGGAGGAGGTGCTCTTTGCAGCCTCGGCGGACTTGCTGGCGAGGTTTCGTACCTCGTCCGCCACTACAGCGAAGCCCTTGCCGGCGTCGCCGGCTCTTGCAGCCTCGACAGCGGCGTTCAGCGCGAGGATATTCGTCTGGAACGCTATATCGTCTATCGTCTTTATTATCTTCTCGATCTCCTTCGAGGTATCGCTTATCTCGTTCATTGCGGAGACCATGCTCTTTATCTCTGCGTCCTGCCTGTTGACCTTGTCCTGTGTCTGCTGTGAGAGCCTGCCGGCTTCGGAGGCGTTCTGTGCCGTATTAGCTATCTGCGTGGATACCTCCGCTACCGTAGCGGATATCTCCTCGATAGCCGAAGCCTGTCTCGTGGTGCCGTCGGCAAGGGACTGAGAGCCCTCCGCCATCTGGTTGGAGCCTGTCAGCACCTCATCGGAGGAGGTGTTCATATTACGAAGCGTAATGCCCAGATCGTCCTCTATCTTGATGAGGTTGTTCTTTATCTTGTCGAAGTCACCGGGATAGCCGACCTTCGGGGTCTCGGTGAAGTCGCCGTCCGCCATGCAGTCGAGAATGCCCGAAGCATCGTCCACGACCTCATGCAGGTCGTTCTTCGTCTGCTTGAGCACCTTGGCGAACTCGCCTATCTCGTCCTCGGCGAATATGTAATCTACCTGTGTGGTGCCGAGATTGCCTGCCTGCATCTCACGGGCAAGTGCCGTAACGTGCTTTATCGGCTCCACTATCTTCTTTCTTGTGTAGATGAAGAATATCACGCCGCTCACAAGCGCTATTCCTACCGCGCTTGTGATGACTATGCCCTCGACAGTGCCGAACTCCGCGTTCGCTTCCGTAGCCTCCGAGCCCGCGAAGTACGCTCCCACTATCTTGTTCTCCCAGTCGTACATAGGCTCGTAGGAGACGTAATATTCCTTACCGTTTATTGTCTGCTTGCCGGAGTGGTTCTTTCCCTGCTTTACGACAGTGTTCTCGATATCGGCGGGGATAGTGGTGCCGATTATGTTCTTGTCGAGGGTGGTGGTGTAACGGACATTGCCGTGAATGATAGTTACCTCGCAGTCAACTAAGCCCTTGACAGTCTGCATCCAGTCGGCAGCCTCCATCGAGAAGCCTATCATCGCGCCGTAGGCTGTGCCGGCATATCTGAACACGGTAGCGTACATTGCCACCAGCTCACCGTCTCTCTCAAGGATACCGTCGATAGTCTTGCCATTGGCTATGGCAGCGAGATCGACTGTCTGAAGAGGACAGGAATCGCTCCTGAAGAGGATATTGTTGGCGGTATCGCCGACAATCATGAATTTGTTGGGATCACTGCCGAAGCTTTTTCCGTAAAGGTCGCGTGCGGTCTCGTTATCGCCTAGTGCGACGGCACTGACAAAGCCGAAATCCCCCTCGAATATCGCGAAATCGTCCTCGAGATCCTTAATCTCGTCCTGAAGGGTATCCTCAAGCACCTCCATACCGACGTGTGCTCTCTCGAGCAGGATATCGTCCGTGAAGTTATGGAGCAGCTTCAGGGAGATGATGTTCACCGCGGAGAGCGAGACAGCGAGTATGGCGACAACTATGACGATTATCTGCACTCCGAGCTTTTTCAGCGCTTGTTTCATGGCAGTTTCCTCCGTTCATACGGGTGTGATATTATTTGGCTCCGTTACGGGAGCCCGGTATTGCATAGGCTGTATATTGTATAATTATACCACATTTTCTTCCGTTTGTAAATAGGAGAAGCGTATAAATATCACAGCTTTGTTTTGGTATTCTTTCACCGCGGATATTGAAAAACGTTTTGGTTTATGATATAATGGATAAAATGTGACCTTTTGAGAAGATACAGAGTGTTATATACAGATGAAATACAGACAAGGAGGAAGAAATTATGGATAACAGGCTGAAATTATCGGCGCTTGCCTCTGCTGCCGCGGTAATGCTGGCAGGGTGCAGTGAAAACAGCGCTCCCACGGCTGCGGACAACACCACGGACAGTACCGCTGCCGCCGCGGTCCTCGATACGAGCTCAGCGAAGCTCACCGAAAGCGCGCTCCCCGAGACTGCCGTGCCCGATACCGTTCCCGCGGGGACCACGACATCAAGCGGAAGCTCCGACACCGCGGCTGCCACCTCAGCCGCGTCGGAGACCGCGGCGGAAACGACTGCCGGGACTGCCGAAGTGACTACTGCTGAGTACACCACCGAGGCAACCTCATCGGAAACTCAAACCACGGAAGCAAAGGCTTCGGAGACCGCAGCGGAAACGCCAGCGAGCGCTGCCTCACCTTCGCCGGACGATATCCTGCTGTATCTTGAGAGCGACGGTGGGTATATCACCACCGAGACCGAGGTACTGAACCTGCTGATAGAATATAACGGCGCCGACGAGAACGCTGTCTGGTACACCGGACCGGAATACCGGCTCGACCGTCTGGATAACGGGCAGTGGGAGAATATCCCCTTCGTCGATGAAATGACATGGACGGAGGAGATATATGAGATAAGTACCGAAAGCAGCGCCGAGATCAATGTCCGGCTCTACCCCGACATCTATACCGAGCCGCTCACTCCGGGAACATACCGTGTCCGACTGGATATAAGCGGTACAGATTTTTACGCTGAGTTCGATATGGAGGACGCGGATACCCACATAGAGATGTATGAGGAGAGCGGTGCCGAAGACCTCGTGATAGATGAGATACTTGACGACAGATTCGTATGCTCCTCCATTATCCCGCTCCCGATGAGCTACGAGGTGCTGTGCGATACCTCGGAGTACAGCGAATACTGCGTCGGGGATCACATTGAGGTGTGGTACTTCAAATTCTGTTACGATCCCGACAATAGCGATGTGATATGCCTGTACCCGGAGAGCATAGGTCCGTCCGACTTCGAGCTCGACCCCGATGTGGATTACAAACCTGTGATATATCTCTACCCGGAGAAGGAGACCGACGTGAGGGTGCGTCTGGACTACAACGGCACCCTTACCTTCACTGAACCGGAGTACTCCGACGGGTGGACTGTCACCGCATACCCCGACGGAACTCTCATCTCCGCCGGGAGGAAGTACCACTACCTGTTCTGGGAGGGCAGAAGGAACTATGAGCTCGATACAAGCGCAGGCTTCTGCGTAAGCGGTGAGGAAACGGAAGCATTCCTTGCCGAAAAGCTTGCTTACCTCGGTCTGAACGAAAAAGAGACCGCGGACTTCATGGAGTTCTGGCTTCCGTATATGAACAGCGATCCGTACAATGTAATCACCTTCGCCGGGACGGACTACACCGACAACGCCGTGCTCGGCATCTCCCCCGCTCCCGATACCGTGATACGCGTATTCATGGTGTTCAGCCCGAGCGATACCTTCGTTGACATTCCTGCACAGACGCTCGCAAAAGCTCCCGACAGACACGGCTTCACCGCGGTCGAGTGGGGCGGCGCGATAAAATAATACGTTCGTATATCCGTAAGGCTCTCCCGCCTTTATGGAAGGTTTCTTTTATGCACGCGTCCATGCGCGGCCTTTGAAAACCTTCTTTACGATGTCCTGCCGTATTGCGGGAGAGCTTTTGTTGTTACTGTCAGATGACCATTGACGCGAATGAAAAAATATGCTATAATTAATGTGTCCTCAACAACTGCCTTTTGGCAGTTGTTGTTCCGAAATCCGCAAAGCGGACTTCGGAAAGCCTTAAAAAGACGCTGAAAGCGTCTTTTTTAGGCGGACACATTCCTTGATGTCAAGCTCATTTCGTCCTTCGGACGAACAAAAGTGCAAGGATAATTTGTTTAT
>CAJOMV010000018.1 GCA_905235805.1 uncultured Ruminiclostridium sp. | reverse complement strand
GCGTGAGCACCGCCGTTGAGAATGTTCATCATAGGAACGGGGAGCTTTGTTCCCTGAACGCCGCCGAGGAATCTGTAAAGCGGGATATCGAGAGCTGTAGCGGCAGCTCTTGCACAAGCGATAGACACCGCGAGGATAGCGTTAGCGCCGAGGTTGGACTTATCCTTTGTACCGTCCTTCTCGATCATAGCCTTATCAACTGCGTAGGTATCGGACGCGTCCATACCTATAAGAAGATCGCAGATTACATTGTTGATGTTGTCAACAGCCTTCTGTACACCCTTACCGAGATAACGGCTCTTGTCGCCGTCACGAAGCTCGAGAGCCTCGAATTCACCTGTGGAAGCGCCGCTGGGTGCTGTACCTCTTGCGACTGTTCCGTCTGCGAGTGTTACCTCTGCCTCGACCGTGGGGTTTCCGCGGGAATCGAGTATTTCTCTTCCGACTACATCAACGATTTCCAAATAGCACATGTGAAAAACTCCTTCTTGTCCGCCTTGTAAAAGGCGCCTTATTTTTTTGCAGTCTCCCGCCCGTTTTTAATGGACGGGCATTTGCACTGACATATAGATTTTACCATATTTTACGATATTTGTCAAGGAAAATTTTGTGCATATTGCGAGCAATAATGCACGCTCGGGAGAGTATATGTAAATATTTGTACCAGAGTATTGCATTATGCCGGAAAATATAGTATAATTGTCTCATATAATTATAAGAGCGAGGTAGCCGTTATGCTTTTCTTCAGAAAAAAAGACAAAGAAGCCCCGTCAAATGAAAAAAAGGCGGCAAAGTCAATGCCGCGCACCAAAAAAGTTCAGTTCCTTCCCACAAAATTATCGGAGCTGACCGCACAGCTCAACTCCGACATCTACGCTCTGACAGCTCTCGAGCCGGTGAACTACTACGCCGATAAGTCCTCTTATTTTCAGTGCACCTTCTTCTATCAAGAGGACTACAGCGAGGTATACTTCGTTGTCGAGCAGTTCGACAATGATTTTCCCCGAGGCTCCACTCCCTACTACAAGGGAGACTATGAGCTCATGAAAAAGGTTGTAATGAAATTCGGACAGCGCATTTAGCCGTAGTTTATCTCTGTTATCAGCGCTTTCTCGATGTTCACTGCGTCCTTGTGACAAATAAGATAGTACATATCCCCCGTGTGGGAAACAACAGTCGCGTCGGCGGCTTCGACCTGCGCGGGATAGAAGGCTGCCCGCTCCCGCAGGTAGTCTTTTCTTTCTTTCAGCATTTGCAGCACTGCGTCACCGCTGTCCTCGTCAGCTCTGATAAGCGTCAGTTCGAACAGGTCGGCGCTTACCAGCTGGATATTGATGCTGTGATCCAGTGTGATGCTCAGGTCATACCCCAGCACATCTGATATCATAGTCTCGTCGGTTACGACCATGTGGCGGGGGAATTCCGCCGAGCTTCCGCTCATTACACGCTCTGCGATCTCATCGCAGGTGATTACATATTTTTCAAATTCTTCGTTTTCTGCCACATCTACGGCAGCTGTTGCCGTATCAAGTGTATTGTCGGCAATGATCGTATCTTGTTCGCTTTTGCAGCCGCTCAGAAGCATTACGCAGATAACGGCTTTTGTCAAAATATGTGCGATTTTATTTTTTCTTATATATGTCATTTTATCTGAATTTCTCCGGTAAGCTACTCTTCCCCTTGAAAAACGGGAGCTTCGCTAAGGTGATGCAATCCTCGTCGGCAAACGTATTTCTCAGGAAATCTTCTTTCATATATTTCTCCGAGATGAACGGTTTATCGTTCTCGTCCAGCTTCGGTCTACGATCATCCACCGCGTATACAAAGCTGCCCCACCACGGGAGCCACCACAGCCACTTTGCACCGTCCCCGCGCATATCCCCCGGTGAGGGGATATATCCGCACTCCGAAAGCGTCACCATTTTCCCGTGAGACAGCGAACACATATACTCAAACCGCTCCTTCTGAGAGGAATGGTCATCGTCCTTCTGGCTGTATATATCGTCTCCCACGATGTCAAATGTGTTCGGGTGGACCTCCATATCCTTATCCTGCCCGTTCCACACCCAGATTATATTTGTCAGTTTATGGAAATTCTCTATCCTGTCGAATATCATGTACCACAGCTTTTTGTAGGCTGCGGCGCTTTCGCCGTTGTCGTTCTTCCGCCTGCCCCACCAGAACCAGTCTCCGTTGGCTTCGTGCAGAGGTCGGAACAGCACCGGGATATCGTGCTCATCGAACAGCTTCAGCGCCTCGGCTGCCTTATCTATCCGCGATACAGCGAACTCATACTCAGGTGTGCCGTACTCTACCGCCCTCAGAATATCGAAAGATGTCTTGTGGTCGTAGCTTGTGGTCTTATAGTAGAACGACCAGTCGCAGTTCTCCATGTCGTTCATATCGTTCGGAGCATACCAGTGCCAGCACATCGTGATGATGCAGCCTGTGCTTTCCGCCCATTTTATGGCGCGCTCCACCTGTCCGTCGCCCTTTTTCTTGTCCATATCCATAAGGTCATAGCCTCGTATGGCGGGAAGGTCGCCGGTCTCAGCGAAATATACCTCGTCCTCGAGCTCACGGCTCTGGAGGTACTGCTGACCCGCAAGTGTCTTTTTGCCGTATATGCTTTTCAGATATTCGAACAGCCGCACCGTGCGCTCCGAGGAATGCTCCGAGACGAGCCTTCCGGGCTGAACGGGTCTGCTGTCAAGCTTTTCCATAAGTTTTCCGATATCTGTGACGTATTCCATAAATATATACCTCCGACGGTCTTACTTTCCGAATTATACCACAATGCGGCGCAAAATGCAATAAAAAAGCAAAAAAATAAGTTTCCCATACGAGAAACTCAAAAATATTAATATAACTAATTCATTGAGAGTGTCAACTTTATGTGTGTATAATAGCACAACCGCGCGCTCCCGTCAATAGCTTTTTCCGCAACTGTAAGCGTTTTCACGAATTTTTGTTGATTTATACACTTTTACACGTTGTTTTACGCCTGTGATATGTGATTTACACAACATTTTTGATACTGTCATCTGTCGGAGGACACCGACAGAACGCTGCCGTCGGTGACAAATACGATGTTTCCGTTCATATCGGTGCGGAGTATGTCAGCTCCGAGCTTGCGGTACAGCCCGACGATGTTGCTGTGCGGGTGTCCGTAGTCGTTTCCCGCACCCACGGAGAATACAGCGTACCGTGGCGACACTGCCTGCACGAATACCTTCGAGCTCGATGTTCCGCTGCCGTGATGAGGCACCTTCAGGACATCTGCGGAGATATCCCGTCCGCTCGCGAGGATATCGGCTTCCGCTTCACGCTCTATGTCTCCCGTGAACAGGAAGCTGACAGCTCCGTACACGAACCGCACCGTGACCGACATATTGTTCAGATCCCCGTATTCCGCTGCCGGAGAAAGTATCTCAAATCGGCAGTTATCCTCCAGCTCCACCGCTGTACCCGGCTCGGCGTACATTACGGTAATATCCCGCTTACCGACTGCCTCCATAAGCTTACGATACTGTGGTATATCGGGCTCAAGCTCCTTCACGTCCGGCATTATCAGCACTTTCCCGCCGAACTTTTCCACTAAACGGTACATGCAGCCCATGTGGTCTGTATGCGGGTGTGACATCACTATATAATCCAGCGCGTCAACTCCGTGACCTGTCAGATAGAGCGCCACGGTGCGGTACTGCTCATACTCGCCGCTGTCTATCAGTATATCGGCGGAGCCTGCACGGATAAGTGAGCAGTCTCCCTGCCCCACATCTATGAAATGCACCTCGGCTGTACCGCCGGCGGGCGAATAGACCGGCGCTTTGCCGCCATATCTGCCGTAAACGACAAAAACACCGCCGATCAGCAGTAAAATGCCGATCAGGACGGTGATCATCAGTTTTTTGTTATCCGGTCTTGCGCGAAAACGGAACTTTTTCACTTTAGTTATCCTTGTTCATCTTGCGTTCGTACCACTCCTGCTTGGTCATGATGACCTGACGGGGCTTGCTGCCCTCGAAGGGTCCCACGACGCCGAGCTGCTCCATTGTGTCGATTAGGCGCGCTGCCCTGCCGTAGCCGAGCTTGAGACGGCGCTGGAGGTAGGAGGTGCTTGCCTGCCCTGCCTCGATGACTGCTTCGATAGCCTCCTCGAGCTTATCGTCGTCGAAGTCGGCTTCCCCGCCCTCATCGTCTTCACGCTGCTTGCCGCCCTTTTCCGCTTTCTGCGCCGCAAGCTCTGCCTGACGCTCTATCTCCTCGATAACGCCCTGGTCGTAGTCCAGAACGAAGGAATTCTTGATGAAGTCCACTACCCTCTCTACCTCCTGATCGGAAACCCAGCAGCCCTGCACACGCATGGGCTTCGGCATTCCCACCGGAGCGTACAGCATATCGCCCTTGCCGAGCAGCTTCTCCGCGCCGGCTCCGTCGATAATGGTGCGGCTGTCCACCTGCGAGGCGACCTTCAGTGCGATACGGCTCGGTATGTTAGCCTTGATGACACCCGTAACCACGTTGACGGAGGGTCTCTGTGTAGCTATTACGAGGTGCATACCCGCCGCACGCGCCATCTGCGCCAGTCGGCAGATGCTGTCCTCCACCTCACCGGGAGACGCCATCATGAGGTCGGCAAGCTCGTCTATAAATATCACTATCTGCGGCAGCGGCTCTATGTCATCACGGGTCTTTGCCAGCTTGTTATAGCCGCCGAGGTCGCGGACATTGTTGTCCGAGAACAGCTTGTAACGGTTGAGCATTTCCGTCACAGCCCATGCCAGAGCGCCAGAAGCCTTCTTCGGATCGGTGACCACCGGTATCAGCAGATGCGGTATGCCGTTGTAGATCATGAATTCGACCGCCTTTGGGTCGATCATAAGCAGTCTGACCTCCTCGGGGGTGGAGCGGAACAGTATGCTCATGATAATGGAATTGACGCAGACCGACTTACCGGAGCCTGTGGTTCCGGCGATAAGGATATGCGGCATTTTCGCGATATCGGCTATCACGATGTCGCCGGAAATGCTCTTCCCGAGCACCGCGCCGAGCTTGCTCTTGGTCTCGCGGAATTCCTTTGTGTCCACCATTTCACGGAACGGGACGCTCTCCACGGTCTTGTTCGGCACCTCAATGCCGACAGCCGCCTTATTCGGTATGGGCGCTTCTATACGCACACCGGCGGTGGCAAGATTGAGGGCGATGTCGTCCACAAGTCCGGTTATCTTGGATATCTTCACGCCCGGTGCGGGCTGGAGCTCATAACGAGTTACGGAGGGTCCTCTTGCCGCTTCAAGGAACCTCGTCTCCACGCCGAAGCTCTTCAGGGTGCTGACGAGAGTTTCCGCGTTGTGGGTTATCTCGGCGTTGATATCATCGTCGGAGCGGTCATGCACCACGTCGTTCAGCAGGTCGAGCGGCGGGAGGGTGTACTGTTCTCCCTCGACCGCGTACAGCTTTTCCTTCTGTGCGGCAGCCTCAAGCGCGGCAGCATTCTCCGCGTCCTGCTTCTCCCGCTCGATACGCTCCTCGGTGAAGTCCTTTATTGCGTCCACTATATCCCCGTTGCCGCTGTCGGCTGCCGGAGCCTCGGACGGCGGCGGAACATCCTCCCACGGCGGCGGGAGCTCCGCGGGAGCTTCCGTTGCTGCGGGAGCTTCCTGAGCGGGCTGGTCATGCTTCATATTATCGGGGTTTATCAGACTCTCATGCTTGACAACGGGATTGAGGTGCTTGACAGACTGCTCGTTCTCGTCCTCATCGGCGAACTTCGGAACATCGGGGCGGTATGGCTCCGTATCGGCTCCGGCGGGCTTTTCCGTCGGGAACGCGGGCTGGAGGAATATCTTGCTCTTCTCGGAGCTGCCGTCATATTTGATATTCAGGTAGTCCTTGAGATCCTTCTGGAACTCGGTGCTGTCCTTTTTCTGCTCAGCTACGGGATCCTTCTTTTCCTTCTCCTTCTCGGCGGCTTCCTTCTTATCACTGTCGGTCACCTCCTGCTGTGCGCCGGTGGTGACATTCATTATGGAATTGAACTTATTGCGGCGCTTTTCCTCCGCGGACAGGTAGGCTTCCTCACGGCGTTCGGCACGCTGCTCCCTCAGCTCCGCGCGGCGCTGTTCACGCGCCGCCTTCATCTCCTCACGCTGCCGCTGCTTCTCCTCGGCGATGCGGTCGAGCTCGGGCTGTATGTACTGACGCTCCTCCGCCACCTTCTCACGGTGCTCCTTCAGCTTGTGGGCAGGCTTCGCCACAGCCCCGAACAGGTCGGAGAGAGACTTGTCCGCAACTATCATGACCACGACGAAGGTTATCAGGAGCAGTATTATTATAGCCCCCACCTGCCCGAACAGCAGGAGCGGGAAGCCGAGGACCAGTCCCGCGACTCCGCCGCCGTGCAGTTCCTTGCCGTTATCGTAAACGAATTTTACGGTATCACCGAAATTAGCCCCCTCACCCGCTGCCGGGTCGCCTATGGAGCCGACAAATATCACCTGCGCAGCGGCGCTGAGGAAAAGCAGCAGCAGTATGAGCTGCCACAGACGCTTTGAGACCGTTGCCTTCGTCATATCGGCGGATATCATCACTGCTATGTATATCACCAGAGGTCCCACAAGAAACGATGTGATACCGAATGATCCGTACAGGAACGCGTGGAGCGAGTCCCATGCCGAGGGCTGCTCAGCCGCCGCGTCACCTATCAGGGCAAGCGCAAGCAGCAGGAGTCCCACCGCGAACATCACTACCGAAATGGTGTGTCTGCGCTTTATGTTCTCCTGCACAAGCTCCGCTCTTCTCTTATCCGAGATGCCGCCGCTTCCGGCACTGCGCTTCGTGCTGCCTGAAGTCTTTTTCTGCGAGGGTTTGCTCTTTGTGTCTTCCGACATTTATATGACCTTCCTTTGTAACTTCCTTTTATTATCCCTGTTTATATATGATATTTCAGAAATGAATATGATTTCCCGTGACTGACTCGTATATCCCGATACTTATGCAGGTTATTCCGAGGATAAGGGTGTAGATGCCGAATACCTTGAATTTGTCGTTCTTTATGACGATATTGACGAGCTTTATGGCGAGAATTCCCACCACCGCGGATATCACAGCGCCCAGAAGCAGCGGCAGTATATCTACCTGCACGCCCTCTTCCACGACGTCCTTTATCTCCAGCACGGCGCTGCCGAGGATCGCGGGGATACCGAGAATGAACGAGAACGCCGCCGCCGTTTCACGGGTAAGCCCGCAGAACAGTCCCGAAGAGATAGTGCTGCCGGAACGGGAAACTCCCGGGAACAGCGCTGCGCACTGGAAAAGCCCCACTATGACAGCGTCCTTCACCTTCATGTCCTTGCCGGTCTTGTACCCCTTCACACACGCGTCCGACAGAATGAGAATGACAGACGTGAATATGAAAGCGCAGCCCTCGAAGATGATGTCGCCGTCGCCCTGTACAGACGTGAAGAAATCCTTGACGAACACGAACGGAACGAGTATCAGCGTCGCTATGATGACCATTATCATCATTCTTCTGTCGTCGTTCATCTCGTTCCAGCTGAACTGCCCCTTGCAGATATCCCGTATCGAGAAGAAAAACTCCTTTATCATACCCCATATCCGCTTGCGGAAGGCTATCACCACCGCCGCGAGAGTGCCGAGGTGCAGCATCACCGAGATAAGAAGGTTCTCCTCCTCTATGTTCATGAAATGCTGCGCCACTGAAAGGTGTCCGGAGCTCGATACAGGCAGGAATTCGGTAAGTCCCTGTATTATCGCCTGTATGATTATGCTGACAATATCGTTCATTATGTACGGTCTCCTTTTTTGCTTATGTATCGAGAGCGTCAGCTCTCTCTGTATATTGTGTACGGCTGATATCTGCCGTCGAGATACATTCTCGGGTCGGTGGAGATGAGGCGCTTTACACGCCCGTTCTCCAGCTCCACTATTCCGCCCCTTACACTGCGGTATTCCGGTTTCCGGTATTGTTCGTCCATATTATAAAATATGTCGCCGATACCGATAATAGAATGGAGGATCACTTTTCAACCGCCTCCTTCCGCGCATTTCGCTCATCTATGAGCGAATAGAGGCACTTTATCGCGTCCGACAGTCCGCCGAGACAGTCGATAAGCCCCGATGATACGGCAGTCTCGCCGTCCACCACCGAGCCGACGTCCATGACCAGCTCGTCCTTCTTCATCATCAGCTCCCGGAAACGCTCCGCGGTTATGCGGCTGTTGCGGGTTACGAAGCTCGTTATCCTGTCCTGCATACGGTCGAAGTATGATAGCGTCTGCGGCACTCCCAGCACCGTCCCGTTCATTCTCACCGGGTGTACGGTCATTGTGGCTGTGGGGACTATGAAGCTCTTTTTGGCGCATACCGCGAGCGGCACCCCTATGGAATGTCCGCCGCCCACCACTATCGAGACTGTGGGGGTCTCCATTCCCGCTATCAGCTCCGAGATCGCGAGTCCCGCCTCCACGTCGCCGCCCACGGTGTTCAGGATTATCAGGAGTCCCTCTATCGACCTGTCCTGCTCTATCGCTACAAGCGCGGGGATTATGTGCTCGTATTTCGTGGTCTTGTTCTGCGGAGGGAGGATATAGTGACCTTCTATCTCGCCGATTATCGTGAGACAGTGTATCAGGTGCTCCGCGTTCTGCACCGCGACAACGCCGGTCTCGCGGTCGTCGGTGATGTCCGCTTCACGCGCGTCAGCGGTATCGCGGTCTTTTTCCTTTTCGATATCCATGTTTCTTCCTTTCGGTAATATTTATTCTCCGAATTATTATCCGAAAAAGAAACACAAATATACAGTTTATTATATCACAAAACCTTGTGAATTGCAACATTTTTTGGCAAATAGGTCAAAAAATAAAAATAATGATTGATTTTAAGCGCGATTTATGTTATAATATCATTTATATATAGAAAAAACACCAGAACAAAGAGACAGGAGATGACCGAAAGTGCCGATAAATATACCGAGCGACCTCCCCGCTTACAGCACGCTCCAGAGTGAGAACATATTTGTAATGCCCGCCGAGCGCGCGCTTACACAGGATATCCGTCCCCTTAAGGCGGCAATATTCAACCTCATGCCAAAAAAAATAGAGACGGAGACCCAGCTTCTCCGCCTCATGAGCAATACACCACTGCAGGTTGATATCACACTGCTCCATACCGAAACACATACCTCCCGGCATACCGCCGCGGAGCATCTCAACAATTTCTACAAGACCTTCGACGAGATAAAGGACGAGTACTTCGACGCGCTCATAATCACCGGAGCGCCCGTCGAGAAGTACGAATTCACCGATGTCTATTACTGGGACGAGCTCTGCGATATAATGGAATGGACAAAATCCCATGCCTTCTCTACCCTCCACCTGTGCTGGGGAGCCTTCGCGGGGCTGTACTATCACTATGGCATACCCAAGTACACACTTGACAGAAAAATGTTCGGCGTGTTCCCGCATAAGATAACTGTCGAAAAGCACCCGCTGTTCATGGGGTTCGACGATAAGTTCTACGTTCCGCATTCCCGCCACTCCGAGGTAAAGGCTGAGGATATCGAAAAGTGCCCCGACCTGCAGCTCCTCGCGTATTCAGATCTCTCCGGAGTCTATGCTGTCGCCGATAAGACCAACCGCCAGATATTCCTCACCGGTCACGGCGAGTATGACCGCGATACCCTCAAAAATGAGTATCTGCGCGATATGGGCAAGGGGCTCACAGATGTCGGGCTCCCCTATGGCTACTTCCCCGATGATGACCCGCAGCAGATACCGCCCTTCAAGTGGCGCACCGCCGCGAGCCTCCTGTACTCCAACTGGCTCAATTTCTGCGTTTATCAGGAGACACCCTTCGACCTCTCTAAGATAGAGCCGCTTAAGTAGGTCGCCTGTGATGGAGCGAAGCCGCCCGGTGGAAGAGGAAGGGCACTCCATGTTACAGCAGCCTGCGAGGACTTGCAGGATCCTGAAGAAGGCTTCTGGCTCGTGCCGCTTTCATGATCGAAATATCGTATACAAAAGACTGATGCTTTCGGCTGCACATCGGAAACGATGTGCAGCCGTTCTTCATTTCTTAATCACCCATTAAATGCCGTTTTCAAAGTGAGCCTCACTTATATAGCTATAGCACCTTGCTGACAGTAAGAATATTCATTCCGTCGCTGCGCTCATACTTTATGTCGTCCATATTCTTTTTCACAAGGAAGAGTCCTAGACCGCCTATTCCGTGCTCCGAAGAAAGCGCGCGGGTGTCCGGTCCGCCGCCTGCCAGCGGGTCAAATTCCTTGCCGGTATCAGCAAACGATATTGTCAGAGTATGTGGTTCCTCGCTTATCCCGGCTTTGATATGCACCTTCCCGCCTTCCGCTCCGTAAGCGTATTTCGCTATATTCACGAAAAGCTCCTCGGTCACAAGCTCGGTGCGCGTCCTGACTTTAATTCCACAGCCGCCGTCGTCAAGCACTCTGTCGATAAATCCGATAACTTCATTCAGTCTGTCAAGTGAAGCAGGGATATAAAGCTCCTTTGTACTGACCGCGGAGATAACTGCCTCTTCGTCGGAGATGACCTTCGCAGGTGCCTTTACTCTGTCGGCATACGCCGCGTCGTCCTCGGTGCTGTTGAGGTCAACGCCGTTCTTTGACATGACAAGATTGATGATTATGCCGACGATTATCGGGAAATAGAATGTGAGAAAACGCCAGATAAATGTGGAGACAATGGTGAGCTGCTTGCCGAAAATGCTCCCGAAGAAAGCTGCGTAGCTTCCCTCAGCCGCTCCCATTGCACCGGGCAGCGGGACGAATGACGAAATCATCAGCACGAATGCCTGACTTGAAATGACCTCGAAATAATCAGCGCCGGAAAGCCCGAAACCGAGATAGATGACATAGGTAATTGAGAAGTACACAAGCAGCTGTACAGCCGTTACAAGCAGCATTTTTATTATCATCAAAGGCTGGCTCTTGATGTACATGAAATTGTCGTAATACTTGTCAAGCTCCGCGTCAACATACTTTATCTTCTCATCGGTATTCTTTACAATATGAAGCTTTCCGAGCAGGCGTATAACGCCGTGGGCAAGCCCGAGAGACGCCTTTTTGAAGAACGCCAGCATGAACAGCAGTATTATTACCGCCGTGTTCACGGCAAAGCCTATCAGTATCAGCGGTATCATTCCGCTGTGCTCACCGCCCGCAAGGGTCGGCAGCTCGATGATAAGGAATATCACCGAGTACACCGTGAGGGTGAACTGATACACGATAAAGCGGCTCAGCAGCGCCGTCATTGCCGTTCCGAGAGGCATACCGCGCTTGAAGAAGGTGTAAGCCTGCATAGGCTGACCGCCGGAGGCTCCCGGAGTTATGCAGTTGAAATACTGACCGATCATCGTGACCAGCATCGAGGTGACGAACTGTGTATTCCCGTCCAGCTTTTTCGCCGCAAGATGCAGTCCCACACCCTCTCCGAGCCAGTACAGTACCATACACAGCGCCGCCAGCAGCAGAAACAGCGGATTTATCCTCGCTATCGCGCCGACGATGTTATCAATACCGTCCATAAGCAGCACGACGACCATTACCGCGAATGCCGCACCGCATATCAGCAGATTTATCAGATTGCCTTTCTTTTTACGCATTTTTTCGTTCCTTTTTTATGTAATATGCAGGCGCTTTACAGATGATGCCATTATCCTGCTCTTGTTATGATCTGATATATTTTTTCGATGTACTCTTATTTCCGTAAACGACCACCGCCGCGCCGTAAGCAAGTGTGAGAAATGCCGAAACGATATACGCCGCAGCCCACGGGAGGTTGAAGCCTATCTGCGCGTTCAGTATGTAACTCGTTACCACATACATATAGAACATTCCCGGCAGCAGCGCCATAAGATAGGGCATCTTATTACGCATCATATACACGGTAATCATTGCGAACGCGAATACCGCGGTGCTCTCATTCGCCCACGAGAAGTAGCGCCACAGCACATTGAAGCCGCTCGAATCCGCCTTTGCCCATACGAGGATAGCCGCAACGACAGTGAAGATCATCAGAGCGAGGATAAGATTGTTGCGTTTCTTGGTCGTGTCTATATGGAACGCGTCCGCTATCATTATCCTGAGCGAGCGAAGCGCCGTATCGCCGGAGGTTATCGGGAGAACGATAACGCCGATGATAGCGATGATACCGCCTACGCTGCCCAGCATATCCTTTGCCACTACTCCTACCACAGATGTTGCCTGATCGTGCAGCATATCGTTGGTCACAAATCCGAGGTTGACAGCGCCCATAGCCGCCGCAGCCCATACCATTGCGATAAATCCCTCAAGTATCATCATATCGTAGAATGTGATGCGTCCCTCGTGTTCG
>CAJOMV010000017.1 GCA_905235805.1 uncultured Ruminiclostridium sp. | reverse complement strand
TGGGGAGGTGGCGACGAAGGAGCCAGAGGGGCTGACCGACAGAGGGAGGGAACCCACTTTCTCCTTGAGAAAGTGGGTTCTCTTCCTCCCCTTGGCGGCGCCAGCCGCTGGCTCGAGCGCAAGCGACCCGGGCGGCGCCAGCCGCCGGCTCGAGCGCAAGCGATCACTTTTTAAGCTCGGAGAGGAAGCTGATGAGCTCCTTCAGCTCTTCCTCATTTGCGCACTCGATGCTGAACGTATACTTATCCTTTGTTTTTCCGATATGCACGGGCTTACCGATATGGTCGGTCATACTTATCTCGGCTTCGACGAGGTAGGTGTCGCGGGGACGGGGAGCTTTTTCGGGCTTGTTCTCGGTCATTTTCTTTGCGAGATTTTCGAGAGCGCGGACGGTGACGCCGTCCTTTATTGCCTTCTCCGCAAGAATGCGCTGTATCTGCTCGTCCTGCACGCCGAGAATGACTTTGCAGTGTCCGACCGAGAGCTCACCGCTGCTGACGCTCACCTGCAGGTCCTCGGGGAGGTTTATGAGACGGAGGAAATTCGCTACCGAGGAACGGGGCTTGCCTACCTTTTTGGAGACCTCGTCCTGCGTCATATTGAACGTGTCTATCAGCAGCTTGTAGCCGAAGGCTATCTCTATCGGGTTCAGGTCCTCACGCTGCAAATTTTCTATCAGCGCTATCTGCATGGTCTGCTCGTCGGACAGCTCCATGATACGCACGGGGACTTCCTTCAGTCCCGCTATCTTCGCGGCTCTCCAGCGGCGCTCGCCTGCCACTATCTGATACCCGTCGCCGTAGGGACGGACGGTGAGCGGCTGGATGACCCCGTTTTCCGCGATGTTCTCCGCGAGGGCGTTCAGCGCCGCCTCGTCGAAGTTCTTGCGGGGCTGTTTCTTGTTCGGTTCTATTTCCGAGAGCTTTAATTTCTGCGGGACTATGTTCTCGTCCGCGCCGAAGAGCCCGTCGTCGAACAGGTCGTCAAAATTCGCTCCCAGAGCAGGTTTCTTTGGCATTGCCGCTCCTTTCTCAAAGCATCTCTTCCATAGCCTTGCACTTTCTCGCGACTTCCTTCGCGAGGTGTATGTACGCGTCCGAACCCTTCGAGCTCGGGTCGTAGTAGGTTATTGGCTCGCCGTGGCTCGGTGCCTCGGCTATGCGAACATTTCTCGGTATCTCCGCGTTGAAGAACAGGTCCTCGGGGAACTTCGACTTTATGCTGCGCATTACCTCACGGTTCACCTTGAGCTTGCCGTCCACCATTGTAAATACTATACCCATTATCTGCAAATTGCGGTTGCTCGTCTTTTTCACGCGTTTCACCGTGGCTATCAGCTCCGCGACGCCCTCAAGGCTGTACGGTTCGCACTGCATGGGTATGATGATCCGGTCGCAGGCATTCAGCCCGTTGAGTGCCAGCACTCCCAGTGACGGCAGGCAGTCTATGATGATGATATCGTAGTCCTCGCGTATCTGGAGTATCGCCTTTTTGAGCTGCATATTCTTGTTCTCAAAGCGCAGCAGCTTTATCTCCGCCTCCGCCAGCGCCTGCGTTGAGGGCATGAGCCACAGGTTTTTGAATTCGGTCTGTATGACAGCGTCCGCGGGTCTCACGTCACCCATTACCACGTCGTAGGTCGTGTGCTCGAGGTTGTGCTTCGCGGCTCCCGCGATGCCTAGACCTGCCGTGGCGTTGCCCTGCGGGTCGAGATCGACTATCAGCACCCGCTTTCCCATGGCACCGAGCGACGCGGCGAGGTTGACGGCAGTGGTGGTCTTTGCCACACCGCCCTTCTGATTTACAATAGATATGATAACAGCCAAACCTATCGTCCTTTCATCATGTTTCTTTATTACAACAAACTATTATACCATATATAAGAGAAAAAAGCAAGCAAAACGCGATAAATTGCAGAAAAAAAGACCCGCACCATGCAGGCGCGGGTCTGTGCGTATTCTTATGAAAGGATAGCGTGCTCGTCGGAAGCGTCGAACAGGTGGATCTTGTTCGGGTCGATAGCGAGCTTTACTACGTCCTGCGGACGAGCTGTGCAGCGAGGCGAAACTCTTGCTGTGATCGGTATACCCTCGCAGGTGAGGTAGAGGTAGGTCTCTGCGCCCATCATTTCGGTAACGTCAACGTTAGCCTCGATGATACCTGTTGTAGCAGCGGAGAGGAACATTTCCTCATCGTGGATGCTCTCGGGTCTTACGCCGAGGATAACGTCCTTGTCAACATAGTAGTTGAGTGCTTCGGGGTCAGCCTTGGCGGACGGGATCTCAACGTAGAACTTTCTGCCTCTGGAGGTCTTTGTATCCTCGGAGCCGAACTCTACGGTGAACTTGCCGTTCATCATGATGAGCTTAGCGTCGATGAAGTTCATCTGAGGAGTGCCGATGAAGCCTGCAACGAACTTGTTTACAGGGTTCTCATAGAGGTTGAGCGGGGAGTCGATCTGCTGGATATAACCGTCCTTCATAACGACGATACGGTCACCCATCGTCATAGCCTCGATCTGGTCATGTGTAACGTAGATAAATGTAGTACCGAGTTTCTTATGGAGCTTGGAAAGCTCGGTTCTCATCTGTGCACGGAGCTTTGCGTCGAGGTTGGAGAGCGGCTCGTCGAGGAGGAAGACCTGAGGATCACGGACGATCGCACGACCGAGCGCGACACGCTGTCTCTGACCACCGGAGAGAGCCTTCGGCTTTCTGTCGAGGAGGTGGGCGATATCGAGGATCTTAGCTGCTTCGTCAACGAGCTTCTTTATCTCGTCCTTCGGAACTTTTCTCAGCTTAAGACCGAAAGCCATGTTTTCGAAAACTGTCATGTGCGGATACAGAGCGTAGTTCTGGAACACCATTGCTATATCTCTGTCCTTAGGCGCAACGTCGTTAACGAGTCTGTCGCCTATGAATAACTCACCCTCGGAAATTTCTTCAAGACCTGCTATCATACGCAGTGTTGTGGACTTACCGCAGCCGGAAGGACCGACAAGGATGATGAACTCCTTATCCTTGATGTTCATCGAGAAGTCGGAAACCGCGACAACGCCGCCGGGATAGCGCTTATATATGCCTCTGAGTGATAAACTTGCCATTATGGGACCTCCTGTTGAGATAATATTT
>CAJOMV010000016.1 GCA_905235805.1 uncultured Ruminiclostridium sp. | reverse complement strand
TGGCACGCCATGAAGGATTCGAACCTTCGACCTACCGCTTAGAAGGCGGTTGCTCTATCCAGCTGAGCTAATGGCGCATAGGATAAATAAAGCCGCAGTTTACTGACAGCTGCGAGAGTGAGACTATGCGGTTTGAGTGCACAGACACTGCGCTGGAGCGGGTGAAGGGAATCGAACCCTCGTGTTCAGCTTGGAAGGCTGACATTCTACCATTGAACTACACCCGCATTTTGAATGCCTTATAATGATAACACAAATCCCGGAAATTGTCAAGGGGTATTTTCAATTTTTATCTTCTTATCTTGACCTTCATGCTGTTTCCGTCGTAAATACCGAGGATCTGACATTCACTGTCCGCATAGTCGAGTTCAAGCGTTCCCTCGCCGGTAAGTGTGATATTTGTCGGGAACATACGCTTTGCTATCGCCCTGCCCTTCTTTTCGGCGACCCTGCCGCGAAGCATACGGTCAATCTTTTTGCGGTCCCTGAAATATCCCTCCAGCGCCGCAAGAGCGTCGTAGGGGTCTTCATCTATGCTTTTGCACAGGGTCACTTTTATCTTTGAGCCGCACCATTTGCTTTCACCCTCGTACCATTCGGGCTTGCGGCGGTAGGTGAGCAAGCCGATGACAGGGGAACCGAGCGTTATGGGCTCCTTGCCCTCGTCCGCGTCGCCGTACATTTCCGCGCGCATATCCTCGAGCAGCTTTTTCATATCCCGCTCAAGTTCACCGTACCCGCTTTTCTCTACGATATCCTTTGCAGCGCGGCGGCTTTCGATAAAGCAGAACAAGAAGGCTGCGGCACCTATCACGAGTATGAAAATAAGTCTCCACGCGTAATGGTTCAGCCCGTCGCGGACAAGCGTTATGACAAGCAGTACCGCAACTATGGCATAGATACTGCCCACAGCTATAAGGCTTTTCACGCCACTTTTCTGACTATAGAGATAGGAGTCTGCTGAGAGCACTGGTCATGGGGATTATCGCGGAATACCTGCTCGCCGAAAGCGTCGGGGAGGTCCTTTCTGCTCTTGCCGAGGACATTTGCGGCGATATCGTTGGCGTCGATTATGATGACATCACAGCCGCAGTGCTTTGCAAGCTCGGCAGCAGCCTCGTTCGGGTGGTCGGGTGCCATTTTCGCGTAGTGGTTGTACGGCGGGAGCGTATAGTCGCAGGGACCGTCGATGGCGCGTGCCTTCATGCCGCAGATATTGTAGAACACGCCCTTCTTGCCGAAGAGCTTGCCTATCGCGGCGCAGAATGCCGCCCAGAGCACCTTCGGAACGCCGACCTCACGAATGCAGAGCTCCATGGTCTGGGGCATACCGAGGCCGATACCGTAGTTGGTCTTTACAACGAACTTGCTGAGCAGGTTCGCGAGGGGGGATACCTTTATCTCGTCGATAGGGAATGCGCGCCCCTGTGTTATAGCGATTATCTTCTCGGAGATTATGACCGTATCGCCCTTCTGGAGATATGGGCAGACGTACTTGTCGAGCACGTCGGTCATCACGTCCTCCTTCATTATGACATGGGTCTTTATGGGATAGCGGGCGTATGTTCCGAAATCCGTGTCTATGGTCAGGCTTTTGCCCTCGTTCGGTTCAAACGGCATATTTTCCATTGATTTATCAGTCCTTTTCTTAACAGTCCGTTTTACAATTCGATATATTATAACACAAATATACCGTCAAGTCAAGTGGGAAACGCATTTTTTTGATATCTGACAGTCCCTCGCGGAAAGCTGCTTCAAAGTCGGACAAATAAAAGTTGACAAACCGTTAAAAATATAGTATAATATTTTAGTATATCGTTACAACATCAAAGGAGATAAACAAATGGGGCTTTTCAGCAAGCTTTTCGGCACATACTCCGAAAAGGAACTAAAGAGAATAGATGGGATAAAGCAGGCTGTCCTTGACCGCGAGCCTATGTATCAGGCTATGTCCGACAAGGAGCTTCAGGGTCAGACGGCAGTGCTGAAAACACGTCTCGCAAAGGGTGAGACCCTCGACGATATCCTGCCCGACGCTTTCGCGGTATGCCGCGAGGCGATGTGGCGCGTTATCGGCATAAAACCGTACCCCGTACAGATAATCGGCGGCATAGTGCTCCACCAGGGACGTATCGCCGAGATGAAGACCGGTGAGGGCAAGACCTACGTCGCGGCTCTCCCGTCCTACCTGAACGCGCTTACGGGCAAGGGTGTACACGTTGTAACCGTCAACGACTACCTCGCAAAGCGTGACAGTGAGCTTATCGGACGTGTTCACCGCTTCATGGGGCTCACAGTCGGACTTATCGTACACGACAAGGAGAACGACCAGAGAAGAGAAGCGTACGCCTGCGACGTTACCTACGGCACGAACAATGAGTACGGCTTCGACTATCTCCGCGACAATATGTGCATACGCAAGACCGATAAGGTGCAGCGAGAGATGAACTTTGCCATTGTCGATGAGGTGGACTCTATCCTCATAGATGAAGCGAGAACTCCGCTTATCATATCCGGCCGCGGCGACAAGCCCACAGACCTGTACGAGAGAGCTGACAAGCTCGCCCGCACCCTCACCCCGATGAAGGTAGTGGAGGTGGACGAGAAGGAAGAGCAGGACGATTACACCGCCGACTACATCATCGACGAGAAGGCAAAGACCGCGACCCTGCTTCCGAACGGCGTAAAGAAGGCCGAAAAGTTCTTCGGCATAGAGAACCTCATGGACCCCGACAATCTTACCATACTGCACCATGTCAATCAGGCGATAAAGGCGCACGGCTGTATGCACCGGGATATCGAGTATGTCGTCAAGGACGGCGAGATCGTCATAGTTGACGAGTTCACCGGACGTCTGATGTTCGGTCGCCGCTTCAACGAGGGCTTGCATCAGGCTATCGAGGCAAAGGAGGGCGTGAAGGTCAACCACGAGAGCAAGACCCTCGCTACCATCACCTTCCAGAACTTCTTCCGCCTGTACAGCAAGCTGTCCGGCATGACAGGTACAGGTATGACCGAGGAGACCGAGTTCAGAGGCATCTACAGCCTCGACGTTATCGAGATCCCCACCAACAAGCCCGTTATCCGTATCGACAGACAGGATCAGGTATACAAGAACGAGCACGGCAAGTTCGTTGCCGCGATAAGACAGATAGAGGAGTGCCACGCGAAGGGTCAGCCCGTGCTTGTCGGCACCATATCCATAGAGAAGTCAGAGCTCCTTTCCAAGATGCTCAAAAAGACGGGCATCAAGCACGAGGTACTCAACGCGAAGAACCATGAGCGTGAAGCGGAGATAGTCGCGCAGGCAGGCAAGAAGGGCGCCGTCACCATAGCCACCAACATGGCGGGACGCGGTACCGACATCATGCTCGGCGGAAACTCCGAGTATCTCGCCAAGGCGGATATGCGCCGTCAGGGTATCCCGGACGAGCTTATCCTTGAGGCTACCGGCTTCGCGGAGACAGATGACGAGGAGATCATCGCGGCGAGAAAGCTCTACATGGATCTCAACGAGAAGTACAAGAAGCAGATAGCTCCCGAGGCGGAGGAAGTCCGCAATGCCGGCGGTCTGTTCATTCTCGGCACCGAGCGCCATGAATCGAGACGTATAGACAACCAGCTCCGCGGACGTGCCGGACGTCAGGGCGACCCGGGCGAGAGCTGCTTCTTCGTATCCCTCGAGGACGACCTTATGAGACTGTTCGGCGGCGACCGCGTACAGGCTGTCATGGAGTCCCTCAATATAGACGAGGATATCCCGATAGAGAACAGCATTCTCACTAAGACGATAGAATCCTCACAGCGCAAGATAGAAGGAAGGAACTACCAGATAAGAAAGAACGTCCTTGACTTCGACGATGTTATGTCTCAGCAGAGAATGACGATATATTCCCAGCGTGCTAAGGTGCTCGACGGCGATGATATCAGCGACAGCATCAAGAGCATGATAACCGACAGCATTAAGGACAACGTGGATATGTTCTGTCAGGGCGATATCCCGGATAACTGGAACCTCACGGGGCTTCGCGAGCATTATATAGGAGTGCTCACCATGCCCGACGACCTCACCTACACGGTAGATGAGCTCAACACGATAAAGAAGGCGGACGTGTACGAGCTGCTCACCGAGCGCGCGGAGACGATTTACGCGGCAAAGGAAGCAGAGTACGGCTCCGAGAATATGCGCGAGGTGGAGCGTGTTATCCTCCTGCGCAACGTTGACGAGAAGTGGATGGATCACATCGACGCCATGGACGAGCTCAAGCGCGGTATCTACCTGCGCTCCATGGGGCAAAAGGACCCCGTCGTCGAGTACCGCTTCGAGGGCTTCGCTATGTTCGACGAGATGATCGCGGCAATAAGAGAGGACACGGCACGCGCTATCCTCACATTCAGGATAGCTCCCAACAGACAGCCTCCCAAACGCGTTCAGGTAATGCGTCCCGATATGCCTCAGGGTACCTACCGACGCACCACCCCCAAAAAGCCCCCGAAAAAAATCTCCGGCGCAAAGCCGCAGGGAGACAAGCCGCAGGGTGAGCAGAAGCCTACGGAGTAAAGCAGCCGTCGCCTCGCGGCGATAGGGTCGCTTGTTTTTCGCTTAAATGCGCGCGTCCATGCGCGCTTTTGGCGAAAAACTCAAAGCCTCCTGCTTTGGCGCTCGAGACCGGGGGAAACTTTTTTGAAAAAAAGTTTCCCCCGGACCCCTTTCAAAAAACTTTAATAGCTTCGCGCTGAAGTGAGAAAAATACTGCAAATACAGGAAGTAATAGATATGGCGATTGTAAGTGAAGTAAGAAAAGAATTGACAGAACATATAATCCCGTTCTGGAATAAGCTCCGCGATAATGAGAACGGCGGTTTCTACGGGTTCATGGACTATGACCTGAAGCTCGATAAAAAGGCTGAAAAGGGAGTTATACTGCATTCGAGGATATTGTGGTTCTATTCGAACTGCTACCTCGTGCTCGGTGACCCCGACTGCCTCGATAACGCGCGCCACTGCTTCGAGTTCATGAGAAAGTACTGCGTCGACCCGGTGAACGGCGGCGTGTACTGGCTGATGAATTACGACGGCACCGTAAGCGACAGCATGAAGCATACCTACTGTCAGGCATTCTTCATATATGCGCTGGCGAGCTATTACGACGCGTCAAAGGACGATAACGCGCTGAAGCTGGCACTGGAGATGTTCGAGACGGTGGAAAAGAACTGCACCGACGACGTGGCATACCTCGAGGCTATGTCCGCGGACTGGAAGCTTATACCGAACGACGCCCTCTCCGAGAACGGGCTCATGGCGGATAAGACCATGAATACCACGCTGCACCTGCTTGAGGCGTACACCGAGCTGTACAGGGTAAGCAGCGACGAGAGAGTTCTCAACCGCCTGAAATTCCAGATAGGGATATTCCTCGACAAGATATACTATAAGCCCGAGAGCAGACTGCTGGTGTTCTTCGACCGTGAGCTGAACGTTATAGGGGATATACACTCCTATGGACACGATATCGAGGCGACATGGCTTATCGACCGTGCCTGTGAGGTCATCGGCGACGAGGAGCTCACCGCGAAGGTGCGGGAGATGAACGAAGCCGTGGTGCGCAATATCGCGGATATAGCCTTCGAGAACGGCGCACTGAACAACGAGCGTGAGAACGACAAGATAAGCAGAATGCACATCTGGTGGGTGCAGGCGGAAGGCGTCGTGGGCTTCACCAACGGCTGGCAGAAGTACGGCGAGCAGCGCTATCTGGACATAGCGAACGCCCTCTGGGACAACATCAAGGCAGAGATAACGGACAAGCGCGAGGGCGGCGAATGGTATTCGCAGATACTCGAGGACGGTAAGCCCGACAGCGCAAAGCCGACGGTTGACCCGTGGAAATGCCCCTACCACAACGGCAGAATGTGCCTTGAGATAATGAAGAGAAGCTGAACGGTAATAACGCCGCGGGGCGATTATTATAGAATTTGATTTACAGGAGAGTACTGTTTGAGAAAGTACAACACATCGGAGATAGCAGGCTGACCGGGAGGTTTGCGCGCTGTCGGACAAACCTCCCGCTGAAAGGCAATTGAAGTCAGCAATTTTCAGGAGGTTAAATAATGAATAAAAATGACTATATCATTCGTCCCGAAACGAATAACGACCACAGACCGGTCGAGGAGCTTATAAGACGGGCATTCTGGAACGTATACCGCCCCGGGTGCAGCGAGCATTATGTGATGCATCGGCTCCGCGATGACCCGGCGTTTGTGAAGGAGCTCGACTTTGTAATGGAGCGCGGCGGCAGTCTCATAGGTCAGAATATGTTCATGAGGACTGTCATCAGATCCGACGACGGCAGGGATATCGGCGTGCTGACCATGGGACCTGTCTGCATCGCCCCGGAGCTGCAGCGAAAGGGGTATGGCAAGGCTCTGCTGGACTTCTCGCTTGAAAAGGCTGCGGAAATGGGCTTCGGAGCTGTGCTGTTTGAAGGGAATATCGGATTCTACGGCAAGAGCGGCTTCGACTATGCGAGCCTCTTCGGCATAAGGTACCACGACCTTCCGGAGGGCGCGGACACGTCATTCTTCCTCTGTAAGGAGCTTATTCCCGGCTTCCTCGACGGGATAACCGGCGTCTATCTGACCCCGCAGGGCTACTATGTGGACGACGCTGACGCGGAGCGCTTCGACGAGAGCTTCCCGCCGCGGGAGAAGCTTAAACTCCCGGGACAGCTGTTCTGACGAATGAGATAACAAAAGAGCCAGGAAACGGCGTGACCGCTTCCTGGCTTGACTTATATCCGCAATTATTTCTGTCTGACCTCTGCCATAACAGAGTCGAACTCGGTTTCGACAGCCTTTTCGGGGGCGTCTGTAAGCAGCGATACCATGATATCGGCTGCGAGAGCGAGCAGGAACGCGGGAAGGAGCTCGTATATCGAGAACAGACCGCCTATCGGATTGAGAACGAACTTCCAGACGAATACCATTACGCCGCCGACTGCCATTCCCGCAACGGCTCCCCACTTATTGGAGCGCTTCCAGAACAGCGCGAGCAGCATAACGGGACCGAAGGTGGCGCCGAAGCCTGCCCAAGCGAAGGATACGATCCTGAATATGGAGCTGTCCTTGTCCCAAGCGATGATTGCCGCTATGACCGCTATGATGAGAAGGATACCTCTTGCGACAAGCATTGACTGCTTATCGGAGAGCTTGATCCGAAACACACCCTTGAGGATATTCTCCGAGGCGCTGGAGGAAGCGGCAAGGAGCTGTGAGTCCGCGGTGGACATCGTGCAGGCAAGTATGCCCGCGAAGATAAGTCCCGCGAATATCGCGAGCAGCGGACCGTTCTCGTTCATCAGGAACGCGATCTTGATTATCACGGTCTCGGATTCGGAGCTCTTGGTGAATGTTTCAATGATACCGCTATTGCTGAGAGCATTGCCGATTATGCCTATGAATATCGCGATGGACATGGAGATTACTACCCATACCGAAGCTATGCGGCGGGAGATCTTGATCTTGGTGTGATCCTTTATCGCCATGAAGCGCAGGAGGATATGGGGCATACCGAAGTAGCCGAGCCCCCACGCGAGAGTAGAGGCTATCGTAAGAGCATCATACGGCGACGAGGAGTTGTCCGCCGCGTTGTGGTTCTCGAACAGGGTGAGGTAGCCGTTCAAGCCCTTTGCGTTCTCTATGACGTTGTCGATGCCGCCTGCGTTGCCCACGCCGAAAACAACGACTATAATGAGCGCCGCGGTCATTACGATACTCTGGATAAGGTCGGTGGTGCTTGCCGCGAGGAAGCCGCCGATGCTCGTATAGAGAATGATTATGCCCGCGCTTATGAGCATGGCAAGGTGGTAGTCCCACCCGAAGAGCTGCTCAAACAGCTTTCCGCACGCCGAGAAGCCCGACGCTGTGTAGGGAATGAAAAATATGAGGATTATGAGCGCCGAAACACCGAGGAGTATGTTCTTGTCCTCGCGGTAGCGCTTTGCGAAGAAATCAGGGATAGTGATGGCACCGCATCTGTGAGAATACAGGCGAAGCCTTTTGGCAACTATCAGCCAGTTGAGGTATGTGCCTATCGCAAGCCCGATAGCTGTCCAGCCTACCTCGGCGCAGCCGCACAGATACGCCAGTCCCGGCAAGCCCATGAGCAGCCAGCTGCTCATATCCGACGCCTCCGCACTCATTGCGGTGACGATAGGTCCCAAGCGCCTGCCGCCGAGATAGAAGTCACCTACATCCTTGTTCTTCCGCGAGAACGCAATGCCTATCCCGACCATAAGCGCCAGATAGCAAACAATGGTTATTATTATGATAGTCATGTTCTTCTCCTTTAACAATTTAATGATTTATTATACCATATTTTTACACCACGGTCAAGGACTATTTTCATATATTTCTCACAAAATTAAAAAAATGCTTGACAAATCATGTTCAATAGTGTATAATATAACAAGCAAATCTCAAAGAGGAGATTTTTGTATGCGCCACTAGCTCAGCTGGATAGAGTACTTGGCTACGAACCAAGGGGTCAGGGGTTCGAATCCCTTGTGGCGCGCCACCGGCGAGCCGCCGGTTCCAATACCGTCTCGGGGTCTTACCTGAGGCGGTATTTTTTCTGTCTCGCTGCCCTTGGGAATATCTTGACTTTACAGAACACTGACAGCTCCCCGGGATTATGTATTTCCTTGACTTTTATAAATAAATAAGCTATAATTATAGCAAGATACATAGTTTTTGTGTGGGGAACTGCAATGATCTACGCAATGTCAGATATACACGGAATGTATGATAAATATATGAAAATGCTGGAGCTCATAGAGTTCTCGGACGACGATGAGCTCTATATCCTCGGAGATGTGGTTGACCGCGGGGAAAAGCCTGTCGAGGTGCTGCTCGATATGATGAAGCGCCCGAATGTACACCCCATAATCGGCAACCATGAGCTTATGGCGCTGGACGTTCTCGATATGATGTTCGGCAGTGAGAACGGCGAAGAAACGGAAAACGCTGTGGAAGCGGCAATGGAGGATTGGCTGGTGAACGGCGGGGCATACACCATAGAGGGCTTCGCAAAGCTGTCATATCCCGACAGGATAGATGTCCTTGATTATATGTCGGAATTTCTGCTGTGCGAGGCTGTCGATGTCGGAGACAAGACCTTCATAATGGTACACTCAGGCTTTGATCATTTCAGTCCCGACAAGAAGCTGTCCGATTATACGGTGAATGACCTTGTGTGGCACAGACCCGACCCTGCTTTCAGGTATTTCGCGGACGAGAGCATATACGTCGTCGCCGGGCATACACCCACAGAGCTTATCAACGGTGAGAATTCCATAATACACAGCAGCGGGAACATCTTCATAGACTGCGGGGCATGGTATGACGGCGGCAGACTTGCCTGCCTGTGCCTCGATACTATGGAGGAATTCTATGTTTAAGCGAGCGGCATGAGCCGGGAGGTGACGGATTGAGATTTTGGGTTACGGGTGACACACACGGAACTTTGGATATCGGTAAGACGGAGCGCTTCTTTGAGGGCAGAGAGGACGAGTTCTCGAAGGACGACTTCCTGATAATATGCGGAGATGTGGGAGTGTGCGGCTTCACCGCGGCGGAGGAAGCCGAGACCCGCCGCATTCTGCGCAGCCTTCCCGTTACTGTGCTGTGGATAGACGGCAATCACGAGAATTTCGACATGCTCGGAGAATATCCTGTCAGTGAATGGAACGGCGGAAAGGTGCATTTCATCTATGACGATATCATACACCTCATGCGCGGACAGTTTTTTGATATCGGCGGGACGACCTTCTTCACGTTCGGGGGAGCTTACAGCATCGACAGAATACACCGGGTAAAAGGGCGCTCATGGTTTCCCGAGGAGCTCCCGAACAGGGAGGAATATGCCGAGGGCTGGCAGAACCTTGAGGCGCACGGCTTTAAAGTCGATTATATCCTGACACACACAGGTCCCCGTGAGATAGTTGACGATATGGGATATTATCTGATCTCGGACAGCGAGCTCGAGCTGCGGCAGTATTTACAGCGGGTCGCTGAAAGCACCGAGTTCCGGGCATGGTTTTTCGGGCATTTCCATGAGGACAATGTCATCGAAGAGAAGTATTTCTGTCTGTATGACGATATCATTGAGCTATAGATCACATTAATTTCATATATTGACAACGCCCCGCAGCGTATCATACGCTGCGAGGCGTTTTTTTTATGCGGCATAGCCATTTTTGCTTATAGTTTCTTGCGCATTACTTATTATATCTTATCTATCTCGGCGTGCGGACATTAATAACTTCATATAAATACTTTTATAAAAGCATTTTATTATTATTTAAGATTATTATAGAAAATGTATTATATTAAAATTGCATAAGCACTTAGAACAACTAATATCATGATATATGACGATTCATTTTTGCCTGTGGCATTCTTAAGAGTCTGATTCATGCGACAAGGTCGCTGACTTGAAATTTTGGGGAAGATGGTATCTGAAGGGATATAAGGCTGTAACACATGAAAAAGTATGTATTCCTTACGGATCTCAGATATCCTGTGTGCTTGTACGCAAGGCGTGCTCGGAGAAATTTTGAAGGGAGGTATTGAAAGAATATAAGGTTGTATCACCTTTGACGGTATGTGTTCTGCACAGACTGTCAGATATGATATTGGTCATGCGCATGTGCGCAAAACTTGATTTGTGTAGTAAAAAAGAACTGAAAAATGCTTGCGCAAAAAGGACATGAAAGCGGCAACGCGCTTTCGTAAACTAAAAAATAGAAAGGACTTGATCACATGACAAAAATCAAAAAAATGAACGCTTTCACAATACTTATCACCGGCGCGACCGACAATGAGTACGCTGCCGACAGAATTGCCGCCGTGGGACAGGAGATCCTGCATTACCACATGCAGTATGTACCGCTCTTTAAGGATTTCAATGAGCTGAAGACCATGCTGCGCGCAATGCAGCTCTCGTCCGCGGTAAAGGGCAAACGTATCACTATGGTAATTGACCTGTCGGAATGGATAGGGCATGAGAAAGATGAGTATCTGACGATAGCAATGAAATTCTTCCACGATATGCAGCACCGCGCAGATTACATATTCACGGTGGGGAACCATTCGAGAGCAGACTCGGCAAAGCTGTTCAGCGCGGCAAGAAAATATATGCGAGGAACGTTTACGGAGGACTGCACTCTCACAGATACTGCGGCGCTTGTCTGCTACATTGAACGGAGGTGTGCCACGCAGGAAGCAGCAAAGCTTATCGCCGCTATGCTTCGAGCTCCGAGGATGGATCCGCTGCTGAACATAATGATGATAAATGATATGTGCGATGAGATGCTGGATCTGTCGTCGGTCGGTGTGATAAGACCGCAGGACGTGTCGGCTTATCTGAAGAGCGAGTATTCGCTCCCTTATGTGACCGATGCGAAAACAGCGCTTGAATTCGCACATATCGCGGACAAAGAGCTCATACAAGAGAATGAAGGCATCAGCCCATAAAATGCAGAAGCCGTAAAGGGGGAATAAATATGAGAAACAACAACTATGATTACTACTCCGACTGGGGACCGTATGCCTATCCGGCAGGTGCCGAAGCCGCGTCGGCAGATGACATCATGAGGAAGTACAGGGCGGTGGAGCTGTCGGCTGCGGGCAAATTCCCCGCAAGCGGTATCCCGCTGTTAAAAAGGGGTTCGGAGGTATACGTCAACGATCTCACCGAGAACACTCTCATCTTCGGTGAGACCGGGTGCAAGAAATCGAGATGCGTTATAGCTCCTCTGATAGCGATGACGACGGGCGCGGGTGAATCCGCGTTCGTCACCGATGTCAAGGGGGAGCTGTCCGCCAACCCGGCTCTTCGGGGATTTCTGGAAAAGAAGGGCATACATACGGTGTACCTCGATTTCAGGACCTTCGACAAGGATTGCTTCAGCATTCTGGAGCACCCGTTCACGCTGTACCGCAGCGGGCAGAAGCGAAAAGCGGCAACGGAGATATCCAGACTGCTGGCGGCACTCGGGACGAAATTCGAGCACGATGACGAGCCTATATGGGCTGACCAGGCGGTATCTTATCTGTCGGCTATAATTGAGATGATATTCATTATGGGTATCGAGTTCGGCAAGCCCGACGGGGTGAATATGCTGTCGCTGGCGGAGTTCGCAAATATGCACTCGCTGCGTAAGATAGCTGAATGCGCGGAAAACAGTCTGGATTTCTTCCGTGAGAAGCTAAGCCCGGAAAATTTCGCCGCATTGGAGAATGTTGCGCTCAATCCGGCGGACAAAATGACAGGCTCGATACTCGGCTTTGTTCATTCGCTCATCAAGCCCTTCGCTTCGGAGCCTTCCCTGTCGGAAATGCTGTCGGTGTCGAGCTTCAAGGTGACCGATATCTACAAGGAACCGACCTGCGTGTTCCTCATCATACCCGATGAGACCTCGGCTTACGATATGGTCT
This sequence comes from uncultured Ruminiclostridium sp., assembly GCA_905235805.1. Classification (GTDB taxonomy): domain Bacteria; phylum Bacillota; class Clostridia; order Oscillospirales; family Ruminococcaceae; genus Ruminiclostridium_E. The sequence goes on along the minus strand of CAJOMV010000016.1, from coordinate 57,085 downwards.
CGGGACTTCTTACGGATACATTCTACACCCGCCTTATCGAGGAGTATGGCAGGACGTATATGGGAAGGAGCGAGCCGCCGTGCAGAGTGAACTTCATCTGTGATGAATTCTGCAATCTGCACATAAACGATATGAAGTCTAAGATATCGGCTTCCCGAAGCCGCTGTATGCGCTGGTTTCTGGTATGTCAGTCCAAAAATCAGCTCGAAACGACATACGTTGATCATGCCGGCACAATAATCGGCAACTGTCGTAACACACTGTTCCTGCAAAGCTCCGACAAGGATCTGGTGAACTACATCTGCGACCTCTGCGGAGAGACCTTCATCAATGAGGACGGAAGACCGCATAATTTCGTCAGACCCGATATGCTCCGTGAGCTTCGCAAGGAACGCGACTATAAGGAGGCAGTGTTCATCGACGGAAATACGGTATTCTTCACAGAGCTCCCCGATATCGACAGCTATGAGTTCCTGAAACGCTGTGCTCCGGCGCAGGAGAATGAAGCGCCGGAAAGCGCGGGCGGCAAATCGGGAAAGGTAGGCACCGTGTTCGGCATACATACTCTGATCAACTTCTTCAACAGCTGGTTAACAGAAGTGACCGAGGACGTTGATGAAAATGACGAGGACGGTGAGCTAAGCGAGGAAGAGATGGACTACGCGTTCCTGAACGGTCTGCTGTTCACGACCGATGATTGAGCCGTGAGGACTACGATATGGAGGTGACGCGATGAAGCCGATACCGGAGCTGATGAAAACGTTAGGCGTGATGGCGGCAGCATCAGCCGCTCTCATGCTCATCGTGCGGCTGCCGTTCCGTGTGCGGGTCTCACTCGCGCACTGCGCGGCGATAGCCGTGACGATGAAACAATACGCGGAAATGCTCCTTAAATTCACAGGAAAAAAATGACGGCTTACAAGCTGTCCGAACAACAAAGAAGGAGGACTGTAATATGAACATCAATGAATATTCGGCGCTCTATGAGAGTGCAAAACAGGGCGACCCCGAGGCGCTGTACAGAATGGGCGTGATATGGGAGACCGAGCATAAGGAGGACAACGGTATGTGGCAGGCTGAGCGTTTCTACCGCAAAGCCGCCCGCCGCGGTCACACAGGCGCATACCTTGCTCTGGGAGATCTGCTCTTCGCAAGAGGAGATGAGTACCTTGCGGCGGATATGTGGTTCATCGCGGCAGAAAAGGGCAGCCCGGCAGCGATGAGCAGGCTCGGAAGATTTCTCTCCGACGAGGGCATGGCGGAGCTGGCGAATAAATACCTTATCCGTGCCGTGCAGACGGAGGAAGAAGCAATGGCAGACAATAACAAAAAGGAGGAAGTTGACCATGACTGAGACAAAGACATTAAAGAAAAGCGATCTTCTGGAATATACATTATTCCGTACAAAGGTAAAAAGCCGCGGCACAGGCTGCGGCTTTCTGCCAGAGAAGTTCATAGCGGTGCTCTGCGAGTTCTGTACGGACTCTCCCGAGTTTGCGGAGGAGCATGATATCGAGCTCGCGCCGTTCATCATAATGAGCTACGAGGAGCGCCTCGATCTTAACGCGGTACGCCGTCACTTCGAGGAGACATACGAAGGACAGCTGACGGCGGAGCGGTCCGGGGAATACCTTGCGGCGGCTCTGGAGGCTGCGGAGGTCGAATCCGCGGAGCAGCACCGTTCCTCGGTCAGCCTCAGCAGCTTCATCAACGCCGTGCTGCGTACACCCACAGCGGATATGCGGGAGGTGTTCGGCTCGGATCGCTTCAAATGCGGTATCCGTAATATAGTATACGACGATTATGATGATTGCTTCGACGACGAGGACGTGTATTACTGTGATGATGAATACGTCGATGAGACCGAAGAATACACGGACGATGACGACACTGCGCAGGAACAGCAGACCACCACTGTCGAAGAGGTGATAAGAAAGCTCGACGAGAACGGCAGAAAGCAGGTAGCGGAGCTCGCTGACAGCGCCGAGCGTATGCGTGCCGAGCTCTCGAAGCGGATACTCGGACAGGACAACGCAGTAAAGAGCTTTGCCGACGGATATTTCCGCAGCAAGCTCGACAGGCTCATAGAACCGTACAGCAGCAATAACGCCCGTCCCGGCACTCCCATGACCTTCGTGTTCGCGGGGGCTCCGGGAGTGGGAAAGACCATGCTCGCCAAGCTGGCGGCGGACGTCCTCGGCATCTCTCCTCTGCTGTACAACATGAGCGAGGGCTTCGATGCGAAGGCACTGATGTCCTACGCGGAGAACGAGCCGGAGGGCATGGTGATCTTCGATGAGATAGAGAAGGCGGGACCGAGCACCCTCGAGTCATTCCTGCCCGTGCTTGACAGCGGATATTACCGCGGCGTGCCGTGCGGCGGCCTCACGATGATATTCACCACAAATGCCGGACGAAGCCTGTACGAGAACGAAAGCATACCCGACCTGTCGGAGCTGCCGAAGAGCGTACTGCTCGACGCGGTGGAGAAGGACAGCGACGGCGCGATGCGCATGAAGCTGTTCCCGCCGGAGCTCATCTCCCGCCTGTCAACGGGGAATATAGTGATGTTCCGTATGCTCGACCCGCAGTCTCTCCTATCCATAGCGAGCACAAGATATATGGAGAAGATGTCGGAGCTTTCGGGACAGATGAGATGCAGCGTAAACGCAGATGACAGCGTGTTCAGAGCACTCATCTTCAGCACCGCTGGCAGCTCGGGCGCAAGAGCGGTCATAGGCGCCGCGGGTGAATTCTTCGCTAAGAGCACCTATTCCCTCACCTGCGGCAGGAATGAGGAAGAGGTATTCGCGCTCGACAGCATAAACGTTACTGTTGACGTGCCTCCGAAGGGCGAGATAGCGGAGCTGTTCGGCAAGGATATCGGCATCTCCGTGAGAAAGCTGTTCTGTTCCGGCAAGGAGCTTTGCTTCAGTATCGAATGCAGCATCGACACCGAGGGCAGATCGGCGGAGATACGAATGACAGAGCTAAAGCTCCGTACAGCTATGCAGGCGGAGGATATGGATATCTTCCTGGGTCCCGTGACCATGCCGGACGTGAGGTTCGACGACGTTATCGGCGGTGAAGAGGTCAAGGAAGAGCTGCGGCAGGCGGTGACGTTCCTGAAGGACCCCGGCGGCTCGGGACTCGACCCGGAGCTGTTCAGCGGGATACTGATGAACGGTCCTCCCGGCACCGGAAAGACCATGCTCGCAAAGGCTCTCGCAAGCGAGTCGGGAGTACCGTTCATCGCCACGGAGGGCAACCGCTTCCTGAAAAGATATGTGGGCGACAGCTCCGAGAGCGTACACGAGATCTTCCGAAAAGCGCGAAAATACGCACCCTGTGTGCTGTTCATCGACGAGGTCGAATGTATAGCAAGAAGCCGTACCGGCTCGGAGTTCACTCATGTCCGCGAGGAAGTGCTCACAGCGCTGCTGACAGAGATGAACGGCTTTGGCAATGACCCGGACAGACCGGTCTATGTGGTTGCTGCGACAAACTTCCCTACGAACAAGCTTGACCCGGCATTTATCAGAAGATTTGACAAATCCGTCACCGTCGGACTGCCGAAGAGGGCTGAGCGCGAGAGGTTCCTTGAGCTTGCAGTCGCCGACAGCACAAAATTCGGCGTCAGCGGTGAAATGCTGAAAAACATCGCTGCGCGTTCAGTCGGTATGAGCCTTGCGCATCTCGGGAAATTCTGCGCTCTTGCGAGACGCATGGCTCTCCGCAGAAACAGCCTGCCCGTAAGCGATGAGCTTTTCGACGAGGCGTTCGAGTGCTACAATGCCGGTTCGGAAAAGAAACGTGACGATGTTCAGCGTGAGCGTACAGCCTACCACGAAGCCGGGCATACCGTCATCAGTCTGCTGACAGGCGGCAGACCCAGCTATGTGACGATAATCGCGCGCGATTCGTTCGGTGGTTACGTTCAGGAAGAGGAAAAGGAATGTCCCGGCACCATGACGGCAGAGGGAATGTACGATAAGATATGTATGTATCTCGGCGGGAGAGCCGGGGAACGCGCCCTGCTCGGAGCCTTGAACGGCTGCTCCTCCAGCATCGCCTCCGATATCGCTGCCGCGACGCAGCTGGCTTCCGATATGGTATGCAGATACGCGATGCGCGATGACTTCGGGCTTGCGGCACTGTCGGAGAGAGAGATACAGGGAGAGCTCGCGGTAAAGGTCAATACCGCGGTGAACGGCATACTGGCGGAGCAGATGCGACGCGCGGAAGAGCTGCTTGCGGCAAACAGAGCGCTGCTCGACCGAATTGCCCGCGAGCTGCTTGAGAATGACCGTTTATCGGGTAAGGAGGTGATGGATCTATACGAAGAATCCCGCAAATAAAATATATCCCCGTCGTTTTCCGTAACGGAAAACGGCGGGGATTTTTTATTCCACCATTTCGCCGAGCGTCCTCCAGCCCAGCAGCGCGCACTTCACACGCGCCGGCATGTGGGAGATGTCCGCGAGAGCTCCGGCTTCCTCGAGCTCCTCGAGCTCTTCCTCGCCGCATTCTCCGCGTATCATCTTCATAAACAGCTCCCGGAGCCGCTTTGCCTCGTCCACGCTCTTCCCGATGACAAGGTCGAGCATTATGTCCGCAGAAGCCTGCGACACCGCGCAGCCGCTCCCGGTGAAGGAGCCGTCGGTTATCACTCCGTCGTCTATCTTCAGATTGAGGGTTATCTCGTCCCCGCAGGTGGGGTTTATCCCGTCCTTAGAGCAGGTACAGGCTGAAAGCTCATGCTTGTGAACCGGGTGCATATTGTGGTCGGTAAGGATCTCATTGTAGAAGCTATTCACTGTAACCCATTCTCCTTCTTATCGTTTTCAGGCAGCCGATGAACCGCATTATATCCTCCTCCGTGTTATAGAACGCTATGCTCGCGCGGGAGGTGGAGGGAGTGCGCAGGAACTTGTGCAGCGGCTGTGCGCAGTGATGCCCCGCGCGTATCGCGACATTCCCCTCGTCGAATATGGCGGCGATGTCGTGGGGGTGCACATCATCTATCGTGAAGGTCACTATCCCGTGGTGGTCGTCGGGGTCATCGGCGCCGATCATGCTGACGTGCGGTATCGAGCGCATCTCATCGACCAGCAGCCGTGTAAGCGCGTTCTCGCGGCGCTCTATCTCCGCGAAGCCGAGCCCGCTCATATAGTCTATCGCCGCGTGAAGTCCCACAGCGCCGCCGGCATTGACTGTGCCTGCCTCGAACTTGTGTGGCAGCTCCGCGTAGGTCGCGCCGCAGAGGGTGACATACTCTATCATCTCTCCGCCCGACAGGAACGGCGGCATTTTCTCGAGCAGCTCCTCCCGTCCGTACAGCACGCCTATGCCCATGGGAGCGAGCATCTTATGCCCGGAGAACGCAAGAAAATCCACGCCGAGCTCCCGCACATTCACGGGAATGTGCGGCACGCTCTGCGCACCGTCACAGACTATCACGGTACCGTTCGCGTGACAGATATCCGCGAATTCCTTTATCGGGTTCAGCCGACCGAACACGTTCGATATCTGCGCGCAGGCGAACAGCTTCGTGCGGGGCGTGAGGGCGGCTTTCAGAGCCTCGGGAGTGTATTCTCCCGTCTCGGTGCACTTCAGGTATCTCAGCTTCGCGCCCCGCTCCTCGGTCAGCAGCTGCCACGGGAGCATATTGCTGTGGTGCTCGGATATGGTGATGAGCACCTCGTCGCCCTTGCCTATGCTTGTCCGCCCGTAGCTGTACGCGACAAGGTTCAGGCTCTCGGTGGCATTGCGGGTGAATATTATCTCACGCTCGCTGTCGGCGCCGATGAAGCCCTTCACCGCCGTCCGCGCGTTCTCATACACGTCGGTAGCCTTCACCGCAAGCCCGTACAATCCACGCAGGGGGTTCGCGTTCTCCTCGCGGTAGTATTTTTCCACGGCTTCGAGCACCTGTACCGGCTTCTGGGTAGTCGCGGAATTGTCGAGGTACGCGAGCCCCGGATATTTCTCAAAAACGGGAAAATCCCGCTTGTAATCATACATCGTCATCACTCCACCCAAGCGCTCCGTAAACGCGTTTTTCAGCCTGTTCATCCCCGATCTTCCGTATCAGACGCGTAAGCCTTGCCCGCGTTATCAGTTCGTATATCTTATCTTCGGGAATACCGCGCGACCGCATATAATAAATGTGCTGTTCGTCTATACGCCCTATCGTCGCGCCGTGGCTGCCGTCAACGTCCTCCTCGGCGCAGAGAATTACGGGAACGGTCTTGTTGACGACCTCGCCGCCTATCAGGACAACGTCCTCCTTCTCACTGCCTTTGGCACCTGCCGCGCCGTTCTTGAAATCTATCGTTCCTTTGAAAACCTTCCTTGCCTTATCGCGCAGCACCCCGTTCACTGTGATATCCGAGGTGCTTTTTTTGCCATGGTGATCGGCAATGAGATTAATATCCAGCTCATTTTCCGAACCGAGCTCATAGCCGATATCAGCCTTGAAGCCTGCTTTGTATCCCTCCAGCTCCGTTACGATCTCGCTCACGGTATCACCGCCGATATACAGCTCGATAAGCTCAATTCTCGCATTGTCCGCCAGCGTGACCGAGAGCCTTGACACACAGCCTTGCTTTCCCGCGAATATCCGCACAAGCTTCAGCGCCGCGTTTTTTTCGACTCTGACCCGAGTTTCGCTGTCCGATGTCCTGTACTGTATGAGACGCTGTTCCGTATTATCGGGAACAGTGATGCTTTCCGTCTCTGACGCTCCGACCTCACGCTCGGCAAAGTTCACACCGAGCCTTGCGAAGGTCGGCACGGGGAGAATGTTCAGTTTTGCCATATTATCCTATACTCCCCTTCATTTCAATATTTATCAAATTGTTCATTTCCGCCGCGTACTCCAGCGGAAGCTCCTTCGACACATTCTCCGCGAAGCCGCTTACTATGAGAGCCTTTGCGGAATTCTCGTCCAGTCCGCGCGACATCAGGTAGAAAACCGCCTCGTCGCTTATGCGTCCTATCCTCGCCTCATGCCCCACGTCCGCCTTGTCGGTCTTGACGACCATTGAGGGGATAGTGTCGGAGCGGGAGATGCTGTCGAGCATGAGGGATTCGCAGGAGACCGCGGACTTGCTGCCCACGGCGTTCTCATTTATCACCACGGAGCTGCGGAAGGTGCTTACCCCGCCGCTTTTGGATATCGAGCGGGTATTCATATACGATGAGGTGTCGGGGGCATTGTGGACTATCTTCGCGCCGGTATCGAGGTTCTGCCCCTCCCCCGCGAAGGTTATGCCCGTGAACTCCGCTCTCGCGCCGCGACCGTTCAGTATGCTCATGGGGTAGAGGTAGGAAACGTGCGACCCGAATGAGCCGGAGACCCACTCGACCTTTGCGTTCTCCCCCACCGTGGCACGCTTGGTGTTCAGGTTGTACATATTCTTCGACCAGTTCTCGATGGTCGAGTAGCGCAGAGTCGAGTTGTTCCCGACGTACAGCTCCACGCAGCCCGCGTGCAGTCCCGCCTCGTAGTATTTCGGAGCCGAGCAGCCCTCGATGAAGTGCAGGTACGCGTTGTCCTCCACTATTATGAGAGTATGCTCGAACTGCCCCGCGCCCCTCGCGTTGAGGCGGAAGTAGGACTGGAGCGGTATCTCGAGCTTCACGCCCGCGGGGACGTACACGAACGAGCCCCCCGACCACACCGCGCCGTGCAGAGCCGCGAACTTATGGTCTGTGGGCGGGACGAGCTTCATGAAGTGGGAGCGTATCATCTCCGCGTACCGTTCATCGTGCATTGCGCTCTCGAGGTCTGTATAGACTACGCCCGACTCCGCGACCTCCTTGCGGACGTTGTGGTACACCAGCTCACTGTCGTACTGCGCGCCCACGCCCGCGAGGGATTCCCGCTCCGCCTGCGGTATGCCGAGCTTTTCAAAGGTCTCCTTGATGTCGTCCGGCACCTCGTTCCAGTCGTCCTTCATACGCGCCTTGGGGCGGATATAGGTGACTATATTGTTCATGTCGAGCCCCTCGATCGAAGGACCCCACTGCGGCATTTTCAGCTTATTGAATATTTCCAGCGAGTGCAGACGGAATTCCGTCATCCACTCCGGGTCGCCCTTTTCCGCGGATATCTCGCTGATTATATCGGGGGTGATACCGCTGTCAAGGAAGCTGCTTTCGTCCTCCTCGTAGCGGAAATCATATAGCGAGCGGTTTATGTCCGCTACCTGTGTTTTTTCTTTCATTTCCGTTCCTTTGTTCAGATATATTTCTCAAATCCGTTGGCGATGACCTCGTCAACGAGCTCCGCACCGCCCTCCGCGACAAGCCTTCCGTCCGCGATTATGTGAGTGCGGTCCACCGTGAGGGCTTCGAGTATCTTTGTGTTGTGCGTGATTATCAGCAGTGAGCCGCCGGTCTGCTCCTTGTACGCCTTTATGCCCGCGGAGACTGTCTTCACCGCGTCCACGTCGAGCCCGGAGTCCGTCTCGTCGAGTATTGCGAGCTTGGGCTTGAGCACCAGCAGCTGGAGTATCTCGGCTTTCTTCTTCTCGCCGCCGGAAAATCCCACATTCAGCTCTCTGTCCGCGTATGCCGCGTCCATTTGCAGCACCTCCATGGCGGCTTTCAGCTTCTTCTTGAACTCGAACAGCTTTATCCGCTCCCCGGTCACCTGCTCATAGGCGCTCCGCAGGAACGATGACAGGGTGATACCCGGTATCTCCACGGGGTTCTGGAATGAGAGGAAAATGCCGAGCTTTGCGCGCTTGTCGGGGGCCTCCTCGGTGATATCCCCGCCGAGGAATTCTATACGACCCCCGGTCACGGTGTACTCAGGGCTCCCCATGATAGCCGAGCCGAGGGTGGATTTTCCCGCGCCGTTCGGTCCCATTATGATGTGCGTCTCGCCCTCGTTTACCGCGAGGGAAACGCCGTGCAGTATCTCTTTTCCGTCCGCGGCAGTGTGCAGATCGGTTATTTTCAGCAGTTCTGACATAGCAGTTCTCCTATTATATCCATAATATCTATTAAAATAGTATGGTATATTATACTACAATACTTTGTTTTTGTCAATAGTTGACTGTAAATTTTGCGAAAACGCTAAAGTTTTCACGATTTCTGCCGATATATTATATAATAGGTATTTATACAGAAAAAGGGAGGGTAAATATGAATACTGTTATGATAAACGGTACCGCACAGAGTATCGCGTTAAGCCGCAGAACCGAACAGCCGGGCAGCTCAGCCGATTTCGGCATAGCTTTGCAGAGTGCGTTCTCGTACAGCGAGGTGCGGGGCGTTAATGCCATATCGTCAAATGCTTTGGAAATGCTCGACGACGAGCTTGAGGATATGTATGTTGTGTCAAACGCGCATAAGCTGCAACTTGTGACAGGTCAATCTGGCATTGCATCGATGAACGAATACGATAAAGCATTTGATGAAAAAAGAGAAAAATATCTTGAACTTTCTCAGAAGGGTGACTGTATCAACGTGCGTATCGACCCGGGGAAATTCAGTGAATTTGTCGAAGAGCTGCAAAACGGACTTGCAAACGGCGATTCGCTCAGAGATGTACTGCAAAAACATTTCGACAGTTATGGCGATGTTACACACCTAAATCACGGTGAGTTCTTCACTATTGACCCTGATACCGGTATGGTCGAGGTCGCACATACAAAAAACCGTAATGCTTATGGTTCTGTAGCCGACAGTAATATGGATATACTTACGTCTTTGGCGATAGCAGATGACCTTACCACGGTAATGAGATATACTTATTTTAAAGAGAAATCAGATGATCCCGCAAAGGTTCAGGCACTTATCAACGGGATATGTGAACGTTCAAACTGTTATAATACTGAACGCTTTGATCCGATGTGGGACGACTCGGTAATACATTCGGACGAATGGTATGTTATGATGCAGGAAAAGCTTGGTTCTGATGATGAACCTCGTAATGATATGGTTGATTCACTTCTCGAACTTCTTGACCGCCATTTCAAGGCTGAACAGCAGCGTGAAACGGAGAACGATGATTTTGGCAGCTCGTCGCTCACCGTCGCGGCTATGGCAGCAAAGATAGCTGTAAGTAAAACAAATGAGACGGAGCTGGCTGAAATTGCAATATAACGGGAGGAAATATGAACACAATAACGATCAACAGCACAACGCAGAATATTACAGCAAACCGCAGAACAACACCGGCAAAAGAAACAGCCGATTTCGGCATTGCCCTGCAGAGCCTGTACGCGCCGAAGGGCATAGAAAAGGCGGTAGGCTCTCTCGGCGACACCGACCTGAGGAGCATGTATGTCCACGTCTCCGCGCATCAATATCATCTCCCGCGCTCTACCCGTCAGGCTATGGGCGTGGACGCGTACTGGGAGGCGGAGGAGAAGCTCGACCTTTCGGGCGATAAGCGGGAATTCTACACGGATGACAAATATGTGAATGTCCCGGTCGGCATGAACGAGCTGCCGGAGCTGCTTGACAGACTCTCGGAGGCGCAGCGCAACGGTGTGTCGCTGAAGGACGCGCTTCTGGAGCAGTCCCGCAGATACACGTCCGGTCATGTGGGGAAATTCGTGGATATCAACATCTGTGACTCGATGTGGGTCAATACCGAGACCGGCGATATCGAGCACGTTACCACAAGGCAGCGCCGGGGACAGGTATACTGCGGCGCAACACCCGCGGAGCATGACCTCGATATCACCGCGACACTGGCGTTAGCCGATGACCTTGCTACCTTCATGCGATACACATACTTCCGTCAGGACAGCGATGACCCGGCAGCAGTCAACGCCGTACTCGGCGAGATAAAGCAGATGAACTACAATACCGACCGGTTTATTCCGCTGAACGACGCGGAGATCGAGGCACATGAGAATGACGCCTGGAAGAGTTATTTTGAAATGCTGGAGAGAAAAGCCGAGGACGCGCTGGACACCCTGCTCGATATGATAGATAAGCACTGCGGGCTTGTTGATGAGGGGCTTGACCTGCGGGAGGACGAAACGCCGGACAATATCGAAGAGTCCCCTCTGACAGCGGACGGCATTGCCGCGAGACTGTCGATGAACATCACGGACGGGATAACGGAAATGGCGGTATGACGGGAGGAAACATGGACGCGGTAACACTCAACACATCATTGAACACAGGCTACACCCCGGCTGCGCGCACAGACAGCAGCGGCGGGAATTTCGGTATGGCTTTGCAGGCGGCGTTCTCGTACAGCGAGGTGAGGGGCGCGAACTCACTCATGGCGGCTGCGGAATACGACCTGTCGATAGACCCGGAGCTCGAAGCCATGTATGTCGTGTCGGCGGCGCATAAGCTGCAGCAGCCGATAACTATGCTGGGGCAGCTCCCGGACGAGGAATACAGCAGTAAGTTCCATGATATCATAATGTCCCATGTAGAAATGGAGAAATCGGGGAAGTATCTGGAAGTCCCGATAGCCGAGGGCGGGCTCGATGAGTTTGTCGGATATATACGGACGTCTCTCGAAGAAGGGATCCCTCTCCGACAGGCACTTGAACAGCAGATAGACCGCTATTCCCGGTGGGAGGGCGGCGAGTGGTGCGCACCCTGCGCGCTGGACTACGATATGTTCACCATAGACCCCGATACCGGCGAAGTGGCTTACTCACAGGTCAAGGGAAGGGTCCAGTGTCCGTATGAGGAACAGAAAATGATGGATTACCACACCGCGCTGGCTATGGCGGACGATATCGCCACGGTGCTCCGGTACAGCTATTTCCGTGAGGACGGCGACAACGGCATAAACGTCGAGCGGCTGCTGAAGGGAGTTGCGGAGCGCTCCACAAAGTACAGCACCGAGCGGTACGAAGCAAAATACAACAACCGCCGCGGCAGCATGGAGTGGTACGCAATGAACTGGGAGCGCCTCCGGGCAGAGGACGGAGGCAAGGATTACAAGTCGATGATAGAGGCGCTTGTGAAGCTGTACGCCGAGCACCTGAAAGCGGAGGAGGAGCGCGAGGGAGGCGCTTCCGGCACGGCTGAGCCCGCAGACAGCGGCAAGGCGGGCTATGACGCAATGACGGCGGTGATCGCTGCGAAGGTGACCGACAAGAAAGCGGAGGAGTTTTCAGAGCTTGAAATATGAATATGAGAAGCCCGGTCAGCAAAACGACAGTATGTCGTTTTGCTGACCGGGCTTTTTTGTTACCGTTTTGTAATAAAATTGTAACCGGTTTGTAATTGAAATCGCGCAAAAAATGTGATATAATATAAGAAAGTGGGCAACGGTGTTGCGCATTTTATATGCCGGTGTGCGGTAAATCAATAATAATATGGTGATATAAGCCAAAAAGTTTTGACGATATTTATAAAAAATGTCGATTGACACAATAATAGGTTTGTGATATCATAAGTTTGTGAGCAACCGATTGCGCGTTTGCGAAAAAGCGTATGTAACGACCTACGGGAGATAACTTATGACAGAGAAAACACGGAAATTAAGCGTTTGCGCAATGCTGGCGGCAGCTATGCTCGTCTCGTCGTGCGACAGCGCAAAGCCTGCCGGGACGCAGCAGACCGCAGGCGGGAACGATACCGCGGCGGCAGACAGCGCAGAGCCCGGCACCGCGGAGGATGCAAAAGCGGTGAGCGCAGCGGGACTTAGCGTGATTGACCCGATACCGAGCGATACTCTGTATGTGAAGAAGATCGACGGGCTGACGGACGACTTCATAATGGGCTGCGATATCTCGAGCGTCATCTCGCTTGAAAACTCCGGCGTGAGGTTCTACGATTATGACGGGAATGAGAACGACCTGTTCGATACGCTGAAGCAGTCGGGCGTGAACTATATACGCGTGCGTATCTGGAACGACCCGTATGACGGCAGCGGAAACGGCTACGGCGGCGGGAACTGCGATATCGAGACCGCCTGCAAAATTGGAAAGCGTGCCGCGGACGCGGGGCTGAAGCTCCTCGCGGATTTCCATTACTCAGATTTCTGGGCTGACCCCTCAAAGCAGATGTGCCCGAAGGCTTGGGTGGGAATGGAGATAGAGGAGAAGAAGGAAGCGCTCTATCAGTACACGAAGGACTGCCTCACAAAGCTGAAGGAGGCGGGCGCGGATGTCGGCATGGTGCAGCTCGGAAACGAGACCAACGGCAAAATGAGCGGCGAGAAGATATGGATGAACATCTACTACCTCATGGACGCCGGTTCCCGCGCAACAAGGGAAATACTCCCCGACGCGCTCATCGCGGTGCACTTCACAAACCCCGAAAGCTCGGATAATATGCTCAATTACGCGAGCAAGCTGAAATATTACGATCTCGATTATGACGTGTTCGCGTCCTCGTACTACCCGTACTGGCACGGCACTCTCGAGAACCTTACCTCGGTGCTGAAAACGGTGTCCGAGACCTACGGAAAGAAGGTCATGGTCGCGGAGACCTCCTACGCCTACACGCTGGAGGACGGCGACGGGAACGGCAACTCCATAGGCGAGGTAGTCAACTACGAAAAGAAATACCCCATTTCGGTGCAGGGACAGTCCCGCGAGCTCGCGGACGTGATCGAGGCGGTCACGAATGTCGGAGACAGCGGCATAGGCGTGTTCTGGTGGGAGGCGGCATGGCTGCCTGTTCCCGGCGAAACGTGGGAGGAGCGCTCGGCGCTCTGGGAGAAGTACGGCTCCGGCTGGGCTTCGAGCTACTCGTCGGAGTATGACCCCGACGACGCGGGCAAGTACTACGGCGGCTGCGCCTGGGAAAATCAGGCGATGTTCGACTTTGAGGGCAAGCCTCTCGAATCCCTCAAGACATGGGGGCTTGTGAGAGTGGGTAACGAAGTACCCCTCGCGCCCGATGCCATAAAGGACAGCGAGATGATGGTGAAGCTCGGTGAGCCGATAGTGCTCCCGACAAAGGCTTCCGCGATATACAACGACGGCAGCGAGCAGGAGATAGATGTGGAGTGGGAGCCTGCCGACCTTGAGGCTATGACGAACGGCGACCCCGAGACCTACACCATAAAGGGCATTGCCGGCGGAATGGAGACCGTGTGCCGCGTGGCAATGGTGGACGCGAACTATGTGGAGAACTACAGCTTCGAGGACGAAAACCGCGATATGTGGGTCATCGAAAACGTTGCGGATAAGACCACACAGATAGATTATCAGAAGAAGGCGCTCGACGCTACTGCCGGCGAATACGCGCTGCACTTCTGGGGCGAGAAGGGAACGGAGTTCAGAGCTTCCCAGACAGTCACGGAAATACCGGCGGGGACATACAGTCTGACAGCCTCGGTGCAGGGCGGCGACGGCGGCGATGAGCAGGATATCTACATCTTCGCGTATGTGAATGACGACGAGGCGGGAATGCTCACAGCCTCCACGGAGCTCTCGGGCTACGCGAACTGGCAGCACCCGAAGGTGACGGATATAGTCGTCGGCGAGGGCGATACCGTACACGTCGGCGTATATGTTAAGGCAGGAAACGGCTCATGGGGAACTATCGACGACTTTATGCTCAACCCCCAGAAATAAGTTATCAAACGGTTTGGAGATACCGTTCGATATATAAGATCAGAAAGTAAAAAATCAAATCAGGAGGACAAATTTGATGAAAACAATGAAAAAAGCACTTCCGATAATGCTCGCATTATCACTCATCGCGACAGCGGGCGCCTGCAGCAGCAACAGCGGCAGCTCTTCCGCCGACACCACGACAACAGCTGCTACAGCCGCGGCGGAAAACAAGGCTGCTGACGCTGCGGCAGAGACAACTACCGCTGCTCCCGCGGCTGCTGCCGACAACACAGCTTCCGGCGACAAGCAGACTATCACAGTCTGGGCACCGGAGGAGGTCGTTGAGCTGACACAGTCCAATCTCGACAGCTGGCTGGCAGGTCAGGCTGACTGGAACGGCAAGTACAGCATCACCGTATCGGCTATGGGCGAGGGCGACGCTACAACACAGATGCTCACAGACGTTGAGGCAGGCGCTGATGTATTCGGCTTTGCACAGGACCAGCTCGCAAGACTTGTTGCTGCCGGAGCTCTTTCCAAGCCCGGCGGAGTATTCCTCACACACGTTACCGAGAACAACGACGCGGGCTCCGTGGGCGCGGTCACACTGAACGGCGACGTTTACGCTTACCCGGAGACTTCCGATAACGGCTACTTCCTCTACTATGACAAGTCCGTAGTTACCGACCCCTCCACACTCCAGGGCGTTATCGACCAGTGCGCGGCAGCGGGCAAGAACTTCTACATGGATATCCAGTCCGGCTGGTATGACGTTGCGTTCTTCTTCGGTACAGGCGCACAGTGCTACTATGACTACGACACAGAGGGTCTCGTAACAGGCTGCACATGCGATTACAGCAGCGACAAGGGTCTTGCTGCCATGAAGGCTATGGTTGAAATGGCTAAGTACAAGGGCAAGGGCTATGAGCAGACTCCCGACGGTGCGGCAGCGCTCTTCAACCCCGAGGGCGGCACAGCAGGCGCACTCGTATCCGGTACATGGGACTATGCTACAGTCAAGGGCTACCTCGGCGACAACTTCGGCGCAGCCAAGATGCCTACCTTCACAGTTGACGGTCAGACCTATCAGATGAGCGGCTTCGGCGGCTTCAAGCTCGTAGGCGTTAAGCCCCAGACAGATTCCGACAAGCTCACATTCTGCCACCTCGTAGCTGACTACATCACCTCCGAGGAAATGCAGATGACAAGATTCACCGAAAAGGGCTGGGGTCCGTCCAACCTGAACGCTCAGAAGTCCGACGCAGTGCAGGCTAACGAGGCTCTCGCAGCTCTCGCAGAGCAGCTCGCATTCTGCCCCGGTCAGGGTCAGTACCCCGGTGCTTACTGGGATCTCACCACAGCGTTCGGTACAGACATCAACAGCGGCAAGTATGCTGACGCTGACGACGCTACACTGACAGCGGCTCTCAAGGATCTCGAAGACTCCATCAAGGCTGCAAAGTAAGCACTTTTTCACGGCAAGGTAAGCGGGGCGGGAAACTGCCCCGACCTGCCGTTTTCGGAATGTATTGCTCCGGAACGTTCAGAGTAATACACTGCGGCAACGGCAGATCATTTCAGGAGCGGCGGAAAGCTCTCCCGAAAAGCGCGAAGCTAATAAAAAGTTTTTGAAAAGGGGTTTGGGGGAAAACTTTTTTCAAAAAGTTTTCCCCCAAGACTCAAGCGTAAGCGACTAAAAGCGCGCAAGCGCCGGAAAATGGAAGGAAGAGTGATGTATGAGCAAGCTGACGGAACTCGAATATCTCGGGCTGCCGCCGATGAAGCGGAAGCTGTATAATGTGGGGCAATTCTTTGTGAGGCTGCCCGGCAATATACTGAACTTTCTGAAAAAGATCCCGCTGGGGATATGGAAGGGTATATGTGCCGTGGGGAGGTTCTTCGCGGGGATAGGTCACATTTTCGCGGACGGGGACTGGAAGACGAAGCTGTCGTTCATCATTATGGGCTTCGGGCAGTTCTTCCGCCGCCAGATAGGCAGGGGCATACTCTTCCTTGCTATGGAAGCGCTGTTTATATGGTTCATGGCTTCTATGGGAGGAGGGTACCTCTATGGACTGAAGGATCTCGGCACGGAGGCTACCGTTAAGACGCTCAACGACTACGGGCTCGAGGTCGTCACATACAAGGACAACAGCTTGAAGATACTGCTGTACGGCGTTCTGACCATATTCATAATCGTAGGCTTCATCATCACATGGGTCATCAACATTCGGCAGAACTACACCGCGCAGAAGCTCATCGAGAAGGGCGTTCGTCCGAAGTCCTTCAAGAACGACATCAAGTCGCTGGCTGATGAGCAGTACTACAAGACCCTGCTTGCCGTGCCGCTGCTGGGTATCACGATATTCACCGTCCTTCCTATCTTCTTCATGATACTTATTGCGTTCACGAACTACGACTACTCGCATTTGCCGCCCGACAAGCTGTTCGGCTGGGTAGGTCTCGAAAACTTCCAGACCATTCTCGCGACCGACGCTTCCGGCAACGACAAGTTCGCATATACCTTCCGCGAGATACTGATCTGGACGCTGATATGGGCACTTGTGGCGACATTCTCCAACTACTTCCTCGGTATGTTCGTCGCTATCTGCATAAACCGCAAGGGTATCAAGTTCAAGAAAGTATTCCGCACTATACTCGTCATGACTATCGCCGTGCCGCAGTTCGTTTCGCTGCTGCTGGTATCGAAGATGTTCGCTACCGAGGGTATCGTCAACGGACTGCTGAAGGATCAGCTGCACTGGATAAGTGAAGCCATAGGCTTCTGGACAACGCAGGATATGGCGAGGATAATGGTGCTCGTCGTCAACCTGTGGGTCGGTATCCCCTACCTTATGCTGATCGCTACCGGCGTACTCATGAATATCCCCGCCGACCTCTACGAGAGCGCCAAGATAGACGGCGCTTCGGGAATGAAGCAGTTCACCAAGATAACCCTGCCGTATATGCTGTTCGTTACGGGACCCTACCTGCTGACAAGCTTCACGGCAAATATCAACAACTTCAACGTCATCTACCTGCTGACCGCGGGCGCGCCCAAGACCATGGACTATCAGGGCGGCGCAGGCGGTACGGATCTGCTTATCACATGGCTCTATACGCTGACGATAACCAACAACGACTACAAGATCGCCGCCGTTATCGGTATACTCGTATTCGTTGTCGTGGCGGTCATCTCGCTCATCGTCTATAACGTATCTCCCGCCATGAAGAATGAGGAGGATTTCCAGTGAGCAAGAAGAAATACACCAGCAAATCCGGCAAGGAGCGCACTGTCCGTATCATCATATACATATTCCTTACGCTGCTGTGCGTTATATGGCTGATACCGTTCATTTACCTGATATTCCAGGCATTCCGCGGTGAGTCCACATCTATGGTAACGTATGTGATACCCAAGCAGTGGACCTTCGACAACTTCATATTCCTCTTTGAGAAGACAAATTTCGGGCATTGGTACCTCAATACCCTTATAATCGCGCTGTTCAACGCGGTACTCCAGACAGTCATCGTGCTGTGCGTTGCCTACGCGCTGTCGAGAATGAGATTTAAAGGGCGCAAGCTGATAATGAACCTCATGCTCGTGCTCGGAATGTTCCCCGGATTTCTCTCGATGATCGCGACCTACTTCATTCTGAAGCTGTTCGGTCTCACCAGCGAGAACGCGGTGCCGGGACTTATCCTCATCTATGCCGCAAGCTCCGGAATGGGCTACTACATCGCGAAGGGCTTCTTCGACACCATACCGAAGTCGCTGGACGAGGCTGCGCGTATCGACGGCGCTTCGAGAGCGAGAGTGTTCTTCCGCATAATCATGCCTATGGCAAAGCCGATAATCATCTACACGATAATGATGGCGTTCATAGCTCCGTGGGGAGACTTCATGTACGCGTCGCTGATAACCTTCGGACACGAGGAGGCGTACAACGTCGCCGTCGGCTTGTACAAATGGCTCGATAAGGAGCACATAAGCAACTACTTCACGATATTCTGCGCGGGCGGTCTGCTCGTTTCCATACCCATAACCGCACTGTTCATGTCCCTCCAGAAGTACTACGTCGAGGGCGTTACCGGCGGTGCCGTAAAGGGTTAAGCAACAGCTTGAATGAATTGATATAAGGGAGCAGCATATTATGGCAGAGGTAAAACTCAGAAACGTAAAGAAACAGTATGAAAACGGCTTCGTTGCCGTGCATGACTTCAACCTCGAGATAAAGGACAAGGAATTCATAGTGCTCGTAGGTCCCTCGGGCTGCGGAAAATCCACCACCCTGCGTATGATCGCGGGACTGGAGGATATAAGCGGCGGCGAGATAATGATAGGCGAGAATGTCGTCAACGATATGGAGCCCAAGGACAGGGATATAGCTATGGTATTCCAGAACTATGCCCTTTATCCGCACATGAGCGTGTATGAAAATATCGCGTTCGGTCTGCGGCTTCGCAGACTGCCGAATGACGAGATACACCAGAAGGTCGTTGAAGCGGCGGAGATACTCGGTATCACAGAGCTTCTCGGGCGCAAGCCGAAGCAGCTCTCCGGCGGTCAGAGACAGCGTGTGGCTATCGGACGCGCTATCGTGAGAATACCGAAGGTGTTCCTCATGGACGAACCGCTCTCCAACCTCGACGCTAAGCTCCGTAATCAGATGCGCGCGGAGATAATCCTGCTGCGCGAGAAGATACAGACCACCTTCGTATATGTGACCCATGACCAGACGGAGGCTATGACCCTCGGCGACCGCATAGTCATAATGAAGGACGGCTATGTGATGCAGGTCGGCACTCCGCAGGAGCTGTTCAACCACCCGGCTAACCTGTTCGTCGCGGGCTTTATCGGCACGCCGCAGATGAATTTCTTCGACGCGCAGCTCAAAAAGGACGGCGGGAAGTACTACGCGACAGTCGAGAACGCGAGGATAGAGCTCCCGCAGCATATCAACGACGCCCTCGCAAAGAGGGGCAGCGTCCCGGAAAAGGTGACGCTCGGTGTTCGCCCGGAAAACCTCATTCTCTGCGCGGACGGTACAGCAAACTCTATCGCCGCCGAGATAAAGGTAACGGAAATGATGGGCAGCGAAATACATATCCACGCGGCAAGCGCGGAGGGCAAGGACGTGATACTGCGCGTGCAGATCGCGGATATGAGCGACGAGGAGCAGCTTGATCTGATAAAGCGCAAGACGTTCTCCTTCACTCTCCGTGAGCGCACCGTCAACATCTTCGACCCCGAGGACGGCAGAAATCTCGCAGTCGAAAACGCGGTTCCCGTGCCGAAAAAGGCGGAGACTGCCGTTGATGCCGACGAGTTTGACAAGAAAAAGAAAAAGGATAAGAAAAGCAAGAAATAATCAACTGAAAAGGAAAAAATGACAAGGATCACTGCGCAGGGCAAAACAGCTCAGCTCGAGGATATCGCAAAGGCTCTCGGTATCTCAAAGACCACAGTCTCCCGCGCGATATCGGGAAAAGGGCGAGTGAGCGCGGCTACCCGACAAAGGGTGCTCGACTGCATAAAAGAACTGAATTATTCTCCGAATATGATAGCCAAGAGCTTCTCGGAAAGTAAGACATACAATATCGGCGTGGTCGTGCCTATGGACAATGTCGGGACGGAGGCTCCGTTCTTCCAGACCTGCCTCATGAGCATTTCGAAATGCTGCGCGCTGCGCAATTACGATACCGTGGTGATAGGCGCGGAGGGCAGCGACCTGTCACAGCTCCGCAGAGTGCTGGAAAGCCGCAAGGCGGACGGCATCATCATCACCCGCCCGCTTCAGGACGGGAGCATGGAGCAGCTGATAGCCGGGAAGAACGTGCCATACGTCACGATAGGTGAGAGCACCGAGCCCGACGCTGTACGCGTTGACAGCGCACACAAGGAGGGCTGCTGCGAGCTCACGGCATACCTGCTGATGAACAACCGCCCCGCGGATATCGGACTTATCCTCGGCGGCATGGAGCAGACCGTCAACCGCAGCCGCTATGAGGGCTTCTCCAAGGCTTTTGAGAACTCCGGCGCCCTTATCCCCGCAAAGAACGTGTTCCTCGGCGTGAAGAGCGACATACAGCTTCGGAGAACGGTGGACGAGCTGCTGCGCGCGGACTGCGGCTGCATTATCTGCGGCGACGATATGATCTGCATGGCGGTGGTCAATGTGCTGTCCTCCCTCGGCAAGAGCGTTCCGCAGGATATTAGGATAGCCTCGTTCTACGACAGCCTCTACCTTGATATGTACTCGCCCCCCATAACCGCCCTCAAATTCAAGGCGGGCGAGCTCGGCACCACCACGGCGGCGCTGATGCTCGATATCATAGAGGGCAGAAACGCTCCCGCCGAGACGATACTCGGGTTTGAGATGCTGATAAGGCGCTCGACAATGTAAGATAATACCGGCGGCTGCGTCGAATATTTCACGGCAGCCGCTGATTTTGTAAGGAGATATATGACAAAAACACTGTTTTGCGACAAGTGGGAATTCGCGGAGACCCCGCTCGGGACTGAGTACGATGCCGTAACGGGCTGGAAGCGGGTCGATGTTCCCCATGACTGGCTGATATATAACACAAAGGCGCTGTACCGCGATTCCACAGGCTGGTACAGGAAAAGCTATATCCATAAGAACGACAGGCTGCGCACTGTGCTGCGGTTCGACGGGGTGTATATGGACAGCCGGGTGTATGTGAACGGCGTGCAGGCGTTCGAGTGGAAGAACGGCTACACCACCTTCGACGCGGATATCACCGACTATCTTACCGAGGGCGAGAACGTCATCTCGGTGCGGGTTGATCATCGGTCCCCGAACTCCCGCTGGTATTCGGGCGCGGGTATTTACAGGAACGTGTGGCTTTGCAGATACCCACAGACCCACATACTGCCCGACGGCGTGTATATCACAGCCGACGAGGACGTCATCGTAACGACGGAGACAAAACGCCCGGAAGGCGAGACCGTGGACGGGCTCACTATCCGTACGGCGATATACGACGGGGACAGACTTCTCGCGGAAACCGAAAGTCCCTGCACCGCGGCGGACAGCGGGGAGCTCCCCGCGCCGGTCGTGCGAGAGGGCTGCAAATACGCGGTAAATATGCAGACACTGCGGATAGACGACCTCCGGCGCTGGGACATAAGCGACCCGAAGCTGTACGAGTGCCGCACGGAACTTAAGAAGGACGGCTCGGTCATCGACAGTGCCGTGACACGGTTCGGCTTCAGGAATATGGAGTTTACCCCCGACCGGGGCTTCTTCTTAAACGGCAGACATCTGAAAATACACGGCTGCTGCGAGCACCACGACCTGGGGGCTCTCGGAGCGGCGATGAACATAAACGCACTCCGCCGCAAGCTGACAAAGCTGCGGACTGTCGGCATAAACGCCATACGCACCTCCCACAATCCCCCTGCCCCGGAGCTCATGGAGCTCTGCGACGAAATGGGGTTTCTGGTGCTGTCGGAGTTTACCGACGTGTGGGAGATAGCAAAGACCGAGTTCGACTATGTAAGGTTCGCGAAGGACTGGCGGGAGCGGGATATCGCCTCATGGGTGCGCCGCGACAGGAACCACCCCTGTCTTATCGGCTGGAGCATCGGAAACGAGATACCCGATACCGGAGCCGACGAGCACGGGCAGGAGCTCACCACGCTGATGAGGCGGCTGGTGCGGCAGAACGACCCCCGCGGCAATGGAGCAGTGACTATCGGCTCAAATCAGATGAGGACAGAGAACGGACAGAAGTGCGCGGATATCCTGAAAATTGCGGGCTACAACTACGCGGAGGAGCTCTACGAGCGCGACCATGCGAAAAACCCCGACCGCTGCATATACGGCAGCGAGACCTCCTCGGTAGTGACGAGCCGCGGGATATACCACTTCCCGCTCGAGCAGGCTAACCTCGGCGACGACGACGGGCAGTGCTCGGCTCTCGGCAACGGCTCCCCGATATGGGCGGCGAGGAACTGGGAGGCGTGCATAATCCCCGACCGTGACGCGGAGTACTGCGCGGGGCAGTTTATCTGGACGGGCTTCGACTACATCGGCGAGCCCACCCCCTACGACAGCAAGAACAGCTACTTCGGTCAGTTCGACACCGCCGGCTTCGAGAAGGACGGCGCGTATGTGTTCCGTGGGGCGTGGACAGACCCGGACAGCTCGCTTTCCGCGCCATTCGTGCATATCTTCCCGCACTGGGATTTTACCGAGGGCGAGATCATAGATATCCGGGTAGCCTCAAACCTCGCTAAGGTAGAGCTGTACTTAAACGACAGGCTGATAAAGACGCAGGAGTTTGACCGGGAGCGCGGCAGGGAGCTGCTGCTGGACGTGAAAGTGCCCTATGAACCCGGAAAACTCAAGGCTGTCGGTTATAATGAGCAGGGCGTACAACGCGCGCTCTGTACACAGGAGAGCTTCGGGGACACCGCAAAGCTGTATGCCGTCCCCGATAAGTCGGAATTAAGAGCCGACGGGCGCGACCTTGTGTTCGTTGCGATACACGCCGTTGACAGCAAGGGGCGCACAGTTCACAACGCCGCCGACCGCGTGACCGTGGAGGTAACGGGCGCGGGAAGGCTCATAGGGCTCGACAACGGCGACTCCGCGGATTTCGAGCAGTACAAGGGTATTTCCCGGAGACTGTTCTCGGGAAGGCTGCTGGCGATAATTGCGGCGAAGGACGTGCCCGGGGAGATAAAGGTGCGGATAACATCACCGTCCGCGGAGGGCGACGAGATATTCCTTGAGGCGGTACCCGCCGAGGTGCCGGAGGGTATCTCCTGCATTGAGGAGAACACCGACACAGGCGCGGATATCCCCGACAGGGACAATGACATTCCAGTGCGGCGGATAGAGCTGCTCGCCGAGAGCCGCACCTTCACCCCGGAGCGGCGGACGATACGCTTCACAAAGAAGCTGTACCCCGCGAACACCTCATACCCGGACATCGAATACCGCATAACCAGCGTCAACGGCATAGAGAGCAAGCTTGCGCGGATAACGGAGCAGGACTCCGACGGCGTGACGGTGGAATGCCTCGGGGACGGGGAATTCTGTCTGCGGGCTCTCTCGAAGAACGGCACCGACAAGGTGCGGCTGATGAATGTTATGAGACTGTGCGGCGAGGGGCTGGGGAGCGCGTTCCACGACCCGTACGAGCTTGTGGAGGCGGGTCTCTGCACTCTCACCGGCGGCGACGTGAAGAACGGCATCGAGCACGGCATGAGGTTCGGGCTGACAGGCGGCTGGTTCGGGGTCGAAAACATCGACTTCGGCGAGACCGGGAGCGACACGGTGACTATCCCCGTGTTCGCGGAGGTGAGCACCCCTATTGCTCTCAGAATGTACGACGGCACTCCCGAAAGTGGAGAGCTGATCGGAGAATTCGAGTACTGCGAGCCGTCGGAGTGGCTGGTGTACAAGCCGGAGACATACAGGCTGAAAAAGCCGCTCAGGGGCATACACACGGTGAGCATTGCGGGCGGGCAGAAGTTCGATGTGAAGGGCTTCGTGTTTGAGAAGCGGGCAAAGGAAACTGCCGAATTCGCGGCGACAGATGCCCGCATATACGGTGACAGCTATACCGTCGGCAAGGACGCTGTGACGGGTATCGGCAACAACGTGATACTCGACCTCGGGGAGTACGATTTCTCGGCGTTCACTCCCGCAAAGCTGATAATAACGGGGCGCACAAAGCTCCCGTTCAACAGTATACAGGCGGCGTTCGAGGGCAGCGAAAAGCGCACGGTGCTGTGCGACTTCGCACGGAGTGAGGAGTATATTGCCAGAGAATTCCCGCTTGAGGGCATAAGCGGCAGGGTGAGAGTATCGCTGATATTCCTCCCGGGCTGTGATTTCGATATAAGGTCGGTAAGATTTGCGTGAAAGGAGCGTAAAAATATGAATGTAATGGGCTTAAAGGAACTTATTAAGGAAGGCGGACTTGACGGACGGTTCACCGAACTGTACGGCGCGGAGAACATCGAACAGCAGCGTGCAAGGTACATCCGCGCCTGCGACGGGTTCGAGACCTTCTTCCCCGAGCACCACAATGTGGCGCTGTATTCTGCCCCCGGACGGACGGAGATCTGCGGCAACCACACCGATCATCAGCACGGCTGCGTGCTGGCGGCGGCGGTAGACCTCGATATAATCGGCATAGTCGCGTTCAACGACGAGAACGTTATCCGCGTGCAGTCGGAGGGACACAACATGAACGTGGTCAACTTAAACGACCTCGCACCGCAGAAGAAGGAGGAGGGCACCTCCGACTCGCTCATACGCGGAGTGGCGGCGGGCTTCAAGAGCCGAGGCTTAAATGTGGGCGGCTTTGACGCGTACACCACCTCCAATGTCCTCGGCGGGAGCGGGCTGTCGTCCTCGGCAGCGTTTGAGGTACTTATCGGCACGATAATCGACAAGCACTACAACAACGGCAAGGCGGGCGCTATCGAGATAGCAAAAATGGGACAGCTCGCGGAAAACGCATACTTCGGCAAGAAGAGCGGGCTTATGGACCAGACCGCAAGCTCTGTGGGCAGCTCGGTATTCATAGATTTCGAGAACACCGCGGCTCCAAAGGTAGTTTCGGCAAAATGCGACCTCGACGCGAACGGCTATGTGCTGTTCATCACTGACACCAAGGGCAGCCATGCCGACCTGTCGGACGAATACTCGGCTATTCCATCCGAGATGATAAGCGTGGCGAAGCAGCTCGGCAAGGACTGGCTGCGCGCGGCGGACGAGGACGAGTTCTACTCGAAGCTCCCCGAGCTGCGGAGAGTCTGCGGCGACAGATCGGTGCTCCGCGCGGCGCACTTCTTCGCGGAAAACAAGCGTGCGCAGGCTGCCGCGAAGGCTATCGAGCAGGGCGATATGGATACCTTCCTTAAAACGATAAGAGAATCCGGTGAATCCTCCGCTAAACTCTTACAGAACCTCTACGCCTGCAAGACACCGCAGGAACAGGGTATCCCTGTGGCGCTGATGATGAGCGAAAAGCTCCTCGGCGGCGAGGGTGCCACAAGAGTACACGGCGGCGGCTTTGCGGGTACTATACAGGCATTCGTCCCGAAGGCTGCCGCGGAGAAATACCGCGCCGGTATGGACAGCCTGTTCGGCGAGGGCAGCTGCCGCAAGCTCCGTATCCGCAATGCCGGCGGCATCGACCTGCTGTAAATAACGGAGGGAATTGCTTATGATAAATCTCCTGCTCGAAGCCGAGACCTCGGACATCGCCGAGACTGTCAGCGAGGTGCTCGGCGATGAGCTGGTCGAAAATGTCAGCGCACTCCAGAAATTTCTGAACGACGTGTGGCAGGGTTTTCTTGACAAGCTCCCGACCATAATCTTTGCGATAATCATTCTCATTCTCGGCGTCATTCTGTCAAAGCTCACCGTAAAGCTTATGGGAAAGGCACTTGACAGGTCGAAGCTCGATCTCACGATAACCAAGTTTCTGCGCTCCATAGTCAAGATAATCCTGTATGTGGTACTGATAACCGTAGTTCTCACGCTGCTCGGAGTTCCCACGACCTCCATAATCACCGTTATAGGCACGGCGGGCGTGGCAGTGGGCTTAGCTCTCCAGAACAGCCTGTCAAACCTTGCGGGCGGCTTTCTGATACTGTTCTCCAAGCCCTTCAAGGTAGGCAGCTATATCAGCGTCAGCGGGGTCGAGGGATTTGTCACGGATATCAATATTCTCTATACCAAGCTCATGACCTACGACAATCAGGCTATCTATATCCCCAACGGCGTAGCCTCCAACGCAGTGCTCACCAACGTCACCCAAGCCGACAAGCGCCGCGTCGATCACGTTTTCAGCATTTCCTACGACGCGGATTTCAGAAAGGCTGTCACAGCTATCAACAAGGCATTGGAGAAGATACCGAAGATCCTTCACGGAGAAGGAGAACAGCCCTTCGTGCGTATGTGCAAGCACAATGCCAGCAGTATTGACATTGTGGTGCGCGTATGGTGCAAGACCGAAAATTACTGGGACGTGTATTTCGATGTTATCGAGGGAGTGCGTATGCAGTTCATCGAGGAGAATATCGAGATACCGTATCAGCAGCTTGATGTACACATGAAGAAATAAAAAAATGGCGAACTGTATGACGTCGTAAAGAAATGACGCGGTGCAGTTCGCCGTTGTTTTGTTTTATCTTACTGAACGCTGAAAAGTATATCGCCGTAAGTGGGAACGGGCCAGAAGTCATCGCCGACATAGGTCTGGAGCTCATCGACGACAGAGCGCAGCTCGTTCATCTTCGCGAGCACCTTGTCGTGGTAGAATACCGCGGTGTCCTTGACATCGGCTATCGAGGTGACTTCCTCGAGCAGCTCGGCAAGCTCGCGGCGCTTTGTATCCATAGCGGCGGCGAGAGCGGAGACTGTCTGTGCGGCTCCCAGCTCTATCGAGGCGTCGATACCGACGTTCTTCTTCGAGAAAGCTGTATCGCAGAGGAATTTCTGGAACGCCATTACCGCGGGAGCGTACTGGTGCTGCACCATATCTATCGCGGTGTGAGCTTCTATGCTGACAGTCTTGTAGTAGTTCTCGAGGAGTATCTCGGTGCGCGCGTGTATCTCGCGCTCGGTGAATACCTTGTGCTTTGTGAATACCTCGATGCTCTTCGCGTCCTCGAAATGCGGGATAGCGTCAACGGAGGACACGAGGTTCGGGAGCCCGCGGCGCTTTGCCTCCTCGAGCCATGCCTCGTCGTAGGCGTTGCCGTTGAAGATTATGCGCTTGTGGTCGCGGAAGGTGCGGACAAGCAGGTCGTGCAGCGCGACATCGAAGGCGTTCCTGCTGAACGCCTCCCCGTCGGCGGCAGCCTTGAACTCCAGCTCGTCGGAGAACTGGCGGAGCTCCTCCGCAACTATGGTGTTGAGTATGATGTTGGCGGTGGCTACGTTCTGCGACGAGCCGACCATTCTGAACTCGAACTTGTTGCCGGTGAAGGCGAAGGGGGAGGTCCTGTTCCTGTCGGTGGAATCCTTCTTGAAGCGCGGGAGCGCGAGCACGCCGAGGTCGAATTCGGAGGATTTCTTATCCATTTTCTCTCCGCTGATTATGGAGTTCACCACAGCGTCCAACTCCTCCCCGAGGAATACCGACACCACAGCGGGCGGAGCCTCGTTGCCGCCGAGACGGTGGTCGTTGCCGGCAGTCGCCACGGAAAGGCGCAGGAGCTCCGGGTAGTCGTCCACAGCCTTGATGACGGCGGCGAGGAAGGTGAGGAACTGCATATTCTCTGTCGGGGATTTCCCGGGATAGAGCAGGTTCTGCCCGTCGTCGGTGGAAAGCCCCCAGTTGTCGTGCTTGCCGGAGCCGTTCACGCCATTGAAGGGCTTTTCGTGCAGCAGGCAGACCATACCGTGCTTGCGGGCGGTCTTCTGCATGACCTCCATGGTGAGCTGGTTCTGGTCGGCGGCAGCGTTGGCGCCGGAGTATATCGGTGCCATTTCGTGCTGTGCGGGAGCTACCTCGTTGTGCTCGGTCTTGGAGGTGACTCCGAGCTTCCAGAGTGCGATGTCAAGGTCGCGCATGAACGCGTGCACCCGGGAGTTTATCGCGCCGTAGTAGTGGTCGTCCATTTCCTGACCTTTGAGCGGAGGGGCGCCGAACAGCGTTCTTCCGGTATATACAAGGTCTTTTCTCTTCTCATATACGCTCTTGTCGATGAGAAAGTATTCCTGCTCCGCGCCGACGGTGGCGTTCACGCGCTTTACCGTCGAGTTGCCGAAAAGCCGCAGTATGCGCACCGCCTGGTCGGAGAGAGCGTCCATTGAGCGCAGGAGAGGCGTCTTCTTGTCAAGAGCCTCGCCGGTGTAGGAGCAGAACGCCGTCGGGATATAGAGGGTGCCGTCTTTTATGAAGGCGCAGGAGGTCGGATCCCACGCGGTATAGCCTCTCGCCTCGAAGGTGGCGCGAATGCCGCCCGAGGGGAACGACGAAGCGTCCGGTTCACCCTTTATCAGCTCCTTGCCGGAGAATTCCATTATCACGGTGCCGTCGCCTGTGGGAGCGATGAAGCTGTCGTGCTTCTCGGCGGTGATATTGGTCATGGGCTGGAACCAGTGGGTGTAGTGGGTCGCGCCACGCTCGACCGCCCAGTCCTTCATAGCCGCCGCGACGCTCTCCGCTATGGAGCTGTCGAGCTCCCTGTTGGTGTTCATTGTGGCTTTGAGCTTTTTGAATACCTCCTTCGGCAGTCTCTGACGCATTGTGGACTCATCGAATACGTCCTCGCCGAAGATACGCGATACATCATAAGTGTCGTTCATAGTTGTTTCCTCCATAAGACAAAATAAAAGTTCCGGCATACCAAAAAAGCATGCCGGAACTTCTTTGTTCCATTTACTATATTATATTCGATACGCGGGAAAAAGTCAACCGACAATTTGCCTAAAAATCAGACCTTCTTGCCGCGCTTTTTGATTATCTCCGCCATTTCGCCGACATTTTTCATGCCGGACACTTCTCCCATGGTGAAGGTAAGTCCGAATTCCTCCTCCACCGCTGACATCAGCGTGATGTGGCTGAGACTGTCCCAGTCGTCGATATCGTCCGCGGTGGTATCCGCGTCGAGCTCGATGTCCTCATCGTCGAAGAAATCCCTGAATACAGCGTTGAGACGCTCATAGATGCTGTCCATTGCCGTCCCTCCTTACTGCTCCACGGAGAATGTGGCAGTCTCCTTCGGGCGGTTGTCGATGACGCGCTTTGCCTTGCCGGCTGTACGTTCTATCGACTTGGGCTCAACAAGGGAAACCTTTGTGCTGATACCGAGTACGGTCTTTAGATTGTGATGTATACGGGAACGGAGCTCCTCGAGATTTCTGTAATCCGTGAGCAGCGACGCGTCCTGAAGCTCGACCTTTACCTCGAGGTTATCGGCGGAGCCCTCTCTGCCGACTACAAGCTGATAGTAGGGGGCTATCTCGGGTATTACCATGATAACGCTCTCTATCTGCGACGGGAAGATGTTGACGCCGCGGATCTTCAGCATATCGTCGGTTCTTCCGGTGGGCTTCATCATTCTCGCGTGGGTACGACCGCAGCGGCACTTCTCGTAGGTTATCGAGGTGATGTCGTGGGTCTTGTAGCGGAGCACCGGCAGCCCCTCCTTGTCGAGGGTGGTGACTACCAGCTCGCCGCTCTGTCCCTCGGGGAGGACTTCCCCGGTAGCGGGGTCGATTATCTCGGGAAGGAAGTGGTCCTCGTTGAAGTGCATACCGCAGCGCTCCGTGCATTCGCCCGACACGCCCGGTCCCATAAGCTCGCTCATGCCGTAGTTGTCGGTGACGAACATGTGTAAGCTCTTCTCGATCTGGTCGCGCATCTCGGGAGTAGCCCCCTCCGAGCCCAGCAGTCCGAGACGCAGCTTTATCTCCTCCGGCTTTATGCCGACCTCCTGCATTACCTCGCCGATACGCAGAGCGTAGGAAGGCGTGGAAACGAGGGCTGTCGTGCCGAAGTCGCGCATCATCATAACGGTCTTTTCGGTATTGCCAGACGAGCTGGGAACTACAGCCGCGCCGAGCTTCTCTAGCCCGTAGTGCAGACCGAGAGCGCCGGTGAACAGACCGTACCCGAAGCATATCTGCACGATATCGTCCTCGGTAGCTCCCGCCGCCGCGACAATTCTCGCCATGCAGTCGCTCCACATCTCGAGGTCAGCCTTCGTGTAGCCGACTACCGTGGGCTTACCCGTAGTGCCGGAGGAAGCGTGCATTCTCACGATCTTCTTCATCGGCACCGCGAACATACCGAAGGGGTAGTTGTCGCGGAAGTCCTCCTTCGTGGTGAACGGAATGCGCTGTAAGTCCTTCAGCTCCTTTATGGAACGCGGGTCAAACCCCGCCTTGTCGAATTTGTCCTTGTACAGCTTCACATTCTCATAGCAATACACAGCCGTCTTTTTCAGCTTTTCGAGCTGTATCTTCTCAAGCTCTGCGCGCGGCATCGTTTCCGCGTCTTTGTCAAAAAACATTTTTCATTTCCTCCTGTTGTTTATCGGTAATATCGGTTTTTATTTTCTCTTTTTCTTCTTTTTCTTTATGCTGCTTGCGGGTCTGGGCTCGCCGGGAGCTATCTTCTGCTTCTGAACGGGAGCTTCGCCGGCAGAGGTCTCAATTACCTCCGCGCCGGACGTTATAGCCTCGCTCTGGCTGACGGTCACCCTCTTGCTGTAGCAGCTGAAGATGTAGTCGAGGTCTTTGTTCTGCATCTTCGGGGTGATAAGGCTCACTATCGGTACTATTATCAGCGAGCCTACCATGGTGAACGCGCCGAGGTTGACAGGCGAAGCGACCGTGAAGCCGAGGAACGTGCCGGAAAGCTGACCCAGCGACGCGAGTATGAAGTGGAGCAGTGTAAGACCGATACCGAAGATGAAGCTTACCCATACGGAAGCGCGGGTGGTCTTCTTCCAGAACAGACCGTACAGGAACGGCGCTAAGAACGCTCCCGCGAGTGCGCCCCACGAATAGCCCATAAGGTCGGAGATGAGGGCGTTCTTGTTGAGCGCTATGATCACGGAGACCACGAGGAACAACGCGACGAATATGCGCAGAACGAGGACCTTCTTCTTCTCGTCGAGCTTGCCCTTCATCATCGGGGCGATGAGGTCGAGCGTTATCGAGGAGCTGGAGGTGAGCACCAGCGAAGAGAGCGTGGACATGGACGCGGAGAGCACCAGTACCACGACAATACCGATAAGCAGGTCGGGGAGAGTTTCGAGCATTGCGGGGATAATACCGTCAAAGCCGCTTGCGGGCTGTCCGTCGACATTCTCGACGAAGATGCGTCCGAAGCCGCCGAGGAAGTAGCAGCCGCCCGCCACGATAAGCGCGAAGGCTGTGGAGACGATAGTCCCGGACTTAATGGAACGCTCGTCCTTTATGGTATAGAACTTTGTGACCATCTGCGGAAGTCCCCATGTACCGAGAGAGGTAAGTATGATAACGCCCAGCAGGTTTATCGGGTCGGGACCGAAGAAGCTCGCGTACGCGCCCTGCATGCCCGCGAGAACGCCCTTGTCATTTGGTATCTGCGACATCTGGTTGAGCGCCTCGTAGAAGCCGCCCTTGTTTGCGAGGGTCGCGATGACTACGGCACATATACCTATCAGCATTATTATGCCCTGAATGAAGTCATTGTACGCGGTCGCCTTATAGCCGCCGAGGATCACATATACCGCGGTGACTACCGCCATGGCGATTACGCAGATAGAGTAGTCGATATGGAATACCATTTCGAACAGTCTCGAAAGACCGTTGTACACGGAAGCGGTGTAAGGGATAAGGAAGATGAACACGATGATCGCCGCTACGATCTTGAGGGTCTTGCTCATGTAGCGCTTCTCGAAAAATTCCGGCATTGTGGAGCTCTCGAGGTGCTTCGACATAACGCGGGTGCGTCTGCCCATGAGCGCCCACGCCATGAGGGAGCCGATAAGGCAGTTGCCTATACCTATCCAAGTGGACGAGATACCGAAGTTCCAGCCGAACTTTCCGGCATAGCCGACAAAGATAACGGCGGAGAAGTAGCTTGTACCATACGCGAAGGCGGTGATCCACGGACCGACGCTGCGTCCGCCGAGGACATACTCGTTTACGGTGTTTGCTTTCCTGTTGAAGTATACTCCTATACCGACCGCAAGTGCGATGTACAGTACGAGAATCGTGATTATCAGTGGCATGATGTACTCCTTTAAAGTATAGCTGCTTTTTCGCAGTCACACTTTTTTGTAATGGTGCTTTTTTGCGCTAAAGTACATTATAAACCTTTTTTTCCGGTTTGTCAATAGGTATTTTGCATAAGGGGAAATCTTTTCGACAACTCTGAAAAGAGAACGCGAAGCAATTAAAAAGTCTTTTGAAGGGGGTCTGGGGGGAACTTTTCTTCAGAAAAGTTCCCCCCAGTCTCGAGCAAAAGCAATCAGTTCATATACTCCCCGTTGTATTCCAGCAGGGTCACGGAGGTAACGCCCTCTATCCCCTTGAAGCGGGACAGTCCGGAGGTGTCGTTGTTCTTTACCTTTATCTCGATAGTGATCTCGTTATTGTCGCCGGTTTTCGTCTTGTTTTTGAGTCTGTACTTCATTCCGCCGAGGACAGCGTTCACATTGTCGTCAGCCGCGTCGGTGTAATGCACTATAAGAAGATAATTCCTCTTCGTCTTTTTCAGCATGGAGAACACTATGTAAATGACAGCTATGACCACCGTGCCGAGGAGCGCCACGAAATACAGTCCCGCGCCCGCGGTTATGCCCGCGGCTATCGCCCAGAACAGGAACCCGATGTCGAGGGGGTCCTTGATAGCGGAACGAAATCTCACGATAGAGAGCGCGCCCACCATACCGAGGGAGAGCACGACGTTCGAGCTTATGGTCATGATGATGAAGCCGGTTATCGAGGTTATCATCACGAGCAGGATATTGAAGTTGTCGCTGTATACCACTCCGCGGTAGCAGAAGCGGTACACAAGATAGATGATGACTCCGCAGACGAGTGAGGTAGCCATTGCCGTGAGGATAGCCGCGGGAGTCAGCGCGGAGAATTTCAGATCGTCGCCGAAAAGGGCGATAGCTTCGTCAACAATGCTCATAAGTTTAGGCTGCATAGTGTTATTTCCTCCGAAAGTAAGTATCAGCAGTAAAGCCGGCGGTGGTCGCCGAGCCTGTCGGAACACAGAACGAATTTTGAAACGGCTTCCTCACTTGACGTGAAACCCGTGAGCACCTGCCGTATATGCCCGGGCAGGTAGTTGTCATACTTTATCTCGAGAACTATCTCGTTCTCCGGCATTACCGTTTCGTATATATTATCGGGTGAGAACAGGTCGAGCCCGTTCGTGCACGCCGCTATCTTCATATCGAAGGTGACGCGGACATTTCCCGCGCTGCAGACATACGGCTCGCGGATATAGTCCACGATGACGGAGGGGGAGAGCCTCACCGCCGAGCTTGAGGCGAAGAAATCCCCGCCCGCGCTGTCGGCATACTTCTCGTCCGCGAGGAACGCGCAGTCTCCCGTCAGGAGCTTCCGGTACTCCTCCTCGGTTATCCGGTCGCTTTTCTTGTAGCCCACGTCCCTGTCCTTTACCTTCTCCTCGAGATTTATGACATCTCTCCCGAGACCGTACACCCGGACGCGGTATTTCTTGCGGTGCAGAGCGCCGTTCACCTTGTCGTTGTACGCCGAACGGTATATATCGTCGAAGTACAGGCTCGTGACGCGGTACATTCCGCCCTCGGTATGGGTGTCGGGCATCATAACGGCATTCAGCCGCTGCCGCAGTATGTGGTAAGTGCCGCCGTTTATGCGGTATTTCAGCTCGTGGCGGTACTGTATCTTGTCGCTCATGCTTCCTTTTCCGTCCGTTTTGCTATCAGCGCGGTTATATCCTCAATGTGCATATCACCGCATTCTATCGTAAAGTCCGAGTATTTTTCGTAGTACGGACTTCTTTCCGCGAATATATCCTCCACCGTCATTCCCTTTGCCGCGGCGATACCGCGGGTCTTTATATTGCTTAACCTGCGCACCAGCTCGTCACAGGGGACCTTCAGGTAGATACACAGCCCCGTCTGTTTGAGGAAATTCATTCCCCTCTCGCAGAATACGGCGCTGCCGCCGGTGGCTATCACGGTGTCTTCGGTGTCGGGAACCGACAGGAGGGCTTCCTCCTCCATCTCCTCGAACCGCTTCACACCGTAGCGGTCTATAAGACGCCACAGCAGGTCATGGTTCTGCTGCTGGATTATCAGGTCGGTATCGACGAACCGCATACCGAGAGTTTTAGCAAGGACTACGCCGACGGTGCTTTTGCCGCAGCCGGGCATTCCTGTCAGAATAATGTTCTTCATATATCAATACCAATTCGGAACATGCCCCGTAAAGTTGTCATACTCCCGGGCAGTCTTTTCGGCGGACTTCACCGCCTCCGCGTACTCTTCCTTTCCGCGCGCGTGAGCGAGGACTATGCGCTTTATGCTGTCAACGGCAGTGTAGAACGACATCAGAGCGAAGAAGTCCCCCGGGATATCCCCCTCGAAGTAGCCGTTTATCTGTCCGCGGGCAAATGGGGCGCTGCAGGAGCGTCCGACGCACTGGAAGTCCATGTACGGGTCCCCCCAGCACCAGCGCCCGAAGTCGATTATGCCGAGCTCTCCGCCCTTCGTGACGATGAGGTTGCCGGAGCGGAAATCACCGTGCAGGGCAGTCTGGGGACGTCCCGCAAGGAGGGAGCGGTTCTGCTCTATGAAGTCTATTGTCTGCCCGTCGCCTTTGAAGGAGCCGTTTATCCTGTACCTGAACATGTCCAGCAGCTCGTCGAGATGCTGGTTGAAGTACTCGTCCCAAGGGAGAATGTCCTCCGGGGCGGTGATAGTGTGTATCCTCCGCAGCAGTGCACCGGCAGCCTCGCCGTATTTCGCCTGCTCGGGAGTGTGGAGATTGCAGACCTTTGTCTCCGCCTCAACGCCGTCCACCCATGTATAGAGCGTATAGACCAGCGTATCCCCGCAGCACGCCGCCACCTCAATGGGCATATTCATGTTAAGCCCGAGCCGATTGTGGACGTACTCCGAAAAACGCGCGCTTTCGCAGTGGCGTTTGTAGTGCGATATGTCCGATACGCGCAGTATCAGCTCGGTGCCGTTGTTACGGGTGATGTGGAATTTGCTGTCTTCCGAAAGCCCCGTCTCGATCGGCTCTATCTCTATCCAGTTAGCGTAGTCCGAAATATCGGACAGCATTTCTTCTGTTACCGTGTCATTACCTCCCCGCTGCTGTTTCTGCGGAAATCACTTCTTGCTGTTATCCCTTTCGGAAAGCGGTATATAATCGGTCCTCGGGTGTACGTTGAGGTACGCGGGACGGATTATCTTGTTGGCGTTGATGAGCTCCTCGATGCGGTGAGCCGACCAGCCCGACATTCTCGCAGCCGCGAACAGCGGAGTGTACAGCTCCAGCGGCAGTCCGAGCATGGAATAGCAGAAGCCGCTGTAAAAATCTATGTTCGCGCTGACCCCCTTGTATATGCGGCGCTTCTTGGCGATAAGCTCCGCGGCAAGGCGCTCGACGGAGCTGTACAGCGCGAATTCCCGCTCCATCTGCTTCTCCGCCGCGAGCTTCTCGACGTACTGCTTGAATATCTGCGCTCTCGGGTCGGAAATGGAGTACACCGCGTGACCCATACCGTATATGAGCCCGCTTCTGTCGAAAGCTTCCTTGTCGAGAAGCTTCTGGAGGTATGCGGTTATCTCGTCATCGTTGTTCCAGTCCTTTACCTCGCGCTTTAACTCCTCGAACATTCCCATGACCTTCAGGTTCGCGCCGCCGTGCTTGGGACCCTTGAGGGAGCAGAGCGCCGCGGTTATCGCTGAGTAGGTGTCGGTGCCGGAGGAGGTGACAACGTGGGTGGTGAAGGTCGAATTGTTTCCGCCGCCGTGCTCTGCGTGGAGCACCAGCGCAACGTCGAGGACTCTCGCCTCGAGCTGGGTATATTTGCGGTCGTCGCGGAGCATATAGAGGATATTCTCCGCGGTGGAGAGGTTTTTCTTCGGGCGGTGTATGATAAGACCGTCGCCATCTATATAGTAGCGCTTTGCGTTGTAGCTGTACACCAGAAGCATGGGAAAGAGCGCGATAAGCTCGAGGGACTGCCGCAGCACGTTTGGCACGGACAGGTCGTTCGGGTAGTCGTCGTAGGCATACAGGAACAGCACGCACCGCGCGAGTGTGTTCATGATATCCTCGCTCGGGGATTTCAGCACGATATCCCGCACAAAGGAGGACGGGAGCCGTCTGAAATTGCCTATCATCT
This sequence comes from uncultured Ruminiclostridium sp., assembly GCA_905235805.1. Taxonomy (GTDB): domain Bacteria; phylum Bacillota; class Clostridia; order Oscillospirales; family Ruminococcaceae; genus Ruminiclostridium_E. The sequence goes on along the minus strand of CAJOMV010000016.1, from coordinate 20,723 downwards.
TAATAAAATCGTCGAGCTGCTGTTTATCCGGCAGGTTCCCGAAGAGCAGCAGGTAGGTGGTCTCCTCGAAGCCGAAGCGGTCGTCCCTCATAAATCCCTTTATTATATCCCGGACGTTAATGCCGCGGTAGTAGAGCTCGCCGTCGCAGGGGATCTCCTTTCCGTCAACGAGCTTTTTGGAGACTATTTCCGAAATTTCCGTAAGTCCCGTGAGAACGCCCTTGCCGTTCAGGTCACGGAGCCCTAAATAAACATTGTGTTCACGGTAAAGCTCGGGGGAGATATTTCCGCTCTCTGTGCAGAGCGCCGCCAGAGCTTCAAGCTCGGGTGTGACTTTTGAAAAAGGATAATGCGAAGCCATAGGAATAAGTCCTCCTTTTCTGATTTCCTTAGATATTGCGGGCGGGGACACACTCCCCATTATATATATTTTAATATTATATCATACTTTCAGAAAAAATGCAAGGATTTTGTGACATAAAATAAAAAGACAGCCATAAATCGGGATATGACTGTCTTTTCTCATTCTTTACGCATTACCTCTGCCGGCTGCAAGGCATAGCGGATCGGATGCAACGCCGCGCGCTGCCGCGGGTCCCGGGCGGCGTTAGCCCGGGCGGAGTTTGAGGTGTCTCCCCCACTGGGGGAGGTGGCGACGAAGGAGCCAGAGGGGGCTGACCGACAGACAAGCCTCATGCGCTTAAGCGCTGGCGGAGTCTGCTATTCCTCTGCCGCTATCTCCTCGGGGATCCCGGGAGCCTGTTCCGTGGGCTGCGACACCTCTGGAGCCGCGCTCTCGCCGCTTTCCGACGTTTGCTCGGTCTGCTGCTCCTCGTCATCGTCGAGGACGCTTTTATGCTTTTTCGGGTGGTCGTTGGGCATACGGAGCAGAATTGCCTGCTTGAACAGGTCGGGCTCGTTCTCCGCGAGGTACTTCATATCCTTGAGAGGGACAGTGTCGCCGCGGGAAATGCGCGAAGCGATGGTAAGGCATCGGGCGTAGACCTTGAACTCGTCTCCGATCGCCTCCGCCTGTTCGTTGGAATTCTCGAGCTCCTGTTTCAGCATTGCGAGCTGTTCCTGCTTCTCCTGCTGCTTCTGTTGGAGCTTCTTGCGGCGCTCCTCCTCTTCGGCAGCCTTGCGGGCTTCCCTCTCCTGCTGTTCGCGGAGCCTCATCTCCTCCGGAGTTTCGGCAGCCTGTCCCGCCTGAGCGTTCAGAGCCTCCGCGAGCTTCATGGCATCCGTGCGCTTAGCGGGCTTCTGCGAGGTGTACTGCGGGCGCGCAAAGCTCCCGCCGATGTTTCCCATATCCATACCTTTTCCCCCTTATCTCTGTTATCTCTTTTTTATAATATCGTCAGATATGGGAAAAACTTTAGCGGGAATTTCTTTTTTTAATTCGTGAAGAGCTGTACCCAGTATCTCCTGCCGTTCGCGATGTAGCAGGATATGCCTATCTTGCCGAAATTCTTCCCGAGTATGTTCGCACGATGCCCGGAGGAATTCATCCAAGCGTTCATTACAGCCTTCGCGGAGGTCTGACCGTAGGCGAGATTTTCTCCCGCGCTGCGGTAGCTTACGCCGTTCTCCTTGAACACGGTGAAGCAGGAGGTGCCGTTCGGGCGGGTGTGGGAGAAGGACTGCACGATCTCCTTGGCGCGGATATCCGCGAGAGCACAGAGCTTGCTGTCGAGGGCGAGCACCGACAAGCCCGCGGCTGCTCTCTCGCTGTTCACAAGGGCAAGCACGTCCGCGACCTCGGTAGATGCCGCCGCGTCACCGCCTGTCGGTACCGCGGGAGCCGCAGTCGTCTGTGACGGGGTGCCGCAGTTTATGCCGACGCAGTCAGGCGCGGCAGACTGCGGCTTGGTCTGTGCCGTACCGCAGTTCCCGCTGCGCAGGCAGTCGGGCGTGAGCTGTACTATGCGTGCGCAGCCCGACGAGAGAGGGATATCAAAGCACTTGCCGCCTATGCAGAGCGTGAGCGCCGATGAGCCCGCTGTCAGTGCGGATACTGCTGTAACGGCTGCAACAAGCAGTCCGGTGAGTTTTCTTGTTCTTCTTTTCATTATCGTTTCCTCCTTAATGGACTTCGCGGGAGTGAGCTCCCTCCCGCATATCGACATTATAACACCCGCAAAGCCGCATTGCAAGCGGTTTTGACGAATTACAAACAATTGCATTTTATTTTCGATAAACATTTCCTGCGTTTCAAATAATTTTTTGTTGCAAAATCCGATGAAATGTGCTATAATTATTTAAATATTGTTATACGAAAGGATTGATCACAATGGCAAGCTTGATGCTTGGAAATCAGGCTGTGGCAAGAGGTCTGTACGAGGCGGGCGTTGAGTTCGTTTCAAGCTACCCCGGTACCCCCAGCACCGAGATCACCGAATTTGCGTCCACTTACGACAAAGATGAAATGTACACCGAATGGGCACCCAACGAGAAGGTCGCCTGTGAAGCGGCTATCGGAGCAAGCTTCGCGGGGAGACGCTCCTTCTGCGCCATGAAGCACGTCGGGCTCAATGTGGCTGCCGACCCGCTCTATACCGCGTCCTACATCGGCGTGAACGGAGGCTTCGTCCTCGCTGTTGCCGACGACCAGGGAATGCACTCCTCCCAGAATGAGCAGGATTCCCGAAATCACGCTGTCGGCGCGAAGGTGCCTATGCTCGAGCCGTCGGATTCCGGCGAGTGCAAGGAGTTCACCAAGATAGCCTACGAGATATCGGAGCAGTTCGATACCCCCGTTATCCTGCGGCTCTCGACCCGTGTGGCACACTCCCAGAGCGTCGTTGAGGCGGAGGAGAGAAAGACCGTCAGATATGAGTATACAAAGCAGCCGAACAAGAATATAATGGTCCCCGCCAATGCGAAGGTCAAGCACCCCATAGTCGAGGAGCGCACGAAGAAGCTCCGTGAGTACGCGGAGACCTCGCCCCTCAACCGCGTGGAGATGTTCAGCGATGAGATAGGCATAATCGCCAACGGTGCCGCCTATCAGTACGCGCGCGAGGCTCTCGGCGAGAAGGCGAGCTACTTAAAGCTCGGTATGGTGAACCCGCTTCCCGTGAAGCTCATAAAGGACTTCGCGGCGAAGGTGAAGAAGCTCTATGTGGTCGAGGAGCTCGACGACGTTATCGAGACCCACTGCCGCAAGATAGGGCTCGACCCGATAGGCAAGGAGCTGTTCACCTTTGTCGGCGAATACTCCCAGACCTACATACGCGAAAAGATACTCGGCGAGAAGAACGAATATGTCGAGCTCGAGGACACTATCCCGGTACGTCCTCCGGTAATGTGCGCGGGCTGCCCGCACAGAGGGGTGTTCTATACTCTCAAGAAGCTCGGAGTGTTCGTGAGCGGCGATATCGGCTGCTATACCCTCGGCTCCGCAGCACCTCTCGGCGCTATGGACACCACCGTCTGTATGGGTGCCTCGGTGAGCGGGCTGCACGGCTTCAACAAGGCAATGAAGGGTGAATACGAGGGCAAGGCTGTCGCGGTCATAGGCGACTCGACCTTTATCCACTCCGGTATCACCGGGCTCATCAACATCGCGTACAACCGCACGAATTCCACCGTGCTTATCCTCGACAACAGCATCACCGGCATGACCGGTCACCAGAACAACCCCGCCAACGGCAAGAACATATACGGCGACCCGGCGGCTGCGGTCGACCTCGAGGCGCTGTGCAAGGCTGTGGGCATCGACAACGTGACCGTCGTTGACCCCGGCGACCTCGCGGAGACCGAGCGGGTCATAAAGGCAGCGCTGGCGGCGGACGAGCCTGCTGTGGTGATATGCCGCAGACCCTGCGCTCTCCTCAAGACAGTCAAGCACAAGCCCCCGTTCAGCGTGGACACCGACAAGTGCAGGAGCTGCAAGGCGTGCATGAAGATAGGCTGCCCCGCTATCTCGATGAAGGCCGGCAAGGCTGCTATCGACAATACCCTTTGCGTGGGCTGCGGTCTGTGTGAGCAGATGTGCCGCTTCGACGCGATAAAGGAATAAGAAAGGAGAGTAAAGAAAATGGCTGAGACTAAATCAATAATGCTGGTCGGAGTAGGCGGACAGGGAACACTTCTCGCGAGCCGCATACTCGGAAATGTACTGCTCTCCGCGGGCTATGACGTAAAGGTGAGCGAGGTGCACGGAATGTCGCAGCGCGGCGGCTCCGTAGTGACCTACATCAAGTACGGTGACAAGATATTCTCCCCCGTCATCGAAAAGGGCGAGGCTGATGTGATAATTTCCTTCGAGGAGCTGGAGGCGGCGAGGTGGCTCCCCTATCTCAAAAAGGGCGGCAAGATAATCACCAACTCCCAGCAGGTGAACCCCATGCCCGTTATCATGGGCGTGCAGGAGTATCCGCAGAACCTTACGGAGAAGATGCGCGCAAAGGGCGTGGATATCACCGCGATAGACGCTCTCGCTCTCGCCGAGCAGGCGGGCAGCTCCCGTGCCGTGAACGTGGTGCTCATGGGACTTGTGTCCAAGACCGCGGGATTCCCGGAGGAGGCATGGCAGAACGCCCTCGACGCCTGCGTACCCAAAAAGGCGGTAGATATCAACAAGAAGGCATTCGCACTCGGCAGAGAGGCTCAATGAGGTGAAAAAAACTCGCGGCAGAAGCAGTATCGCCGTCCGATGGTTCCTGAACAGCTTCAGTATCGTGGCGGTGCTGCTGGTGATAATAGATGTCGCCTGCTACTTCATCGTCCGCAGCTACTACTACAACGCGGTGCGGCAGTACATCGAAACGCAGGCGAACATAATCGCGGGCGTGGTTGACCGCTTCTACGAGCAGTCTGGCAGCGACTATTCCGACGAGATAATCAACTCTGTCGAGCAGTTTGAGAAGAAAAACTACGCCGAGCTCATGGCGATAAACCGCGACGGCAGAGTTTACCTCTCCAGCAGCGGCTTCACTCCCGCCGAGAGCTACGATATGCCCGACTATCTCGCGGCACGGCTCGCGAACGACCTGACGGGAAGCTACGTCGGCGATCTGCCGAGCGGAGAGAAGTTCATGGCGTTCACAGTCATACACGCCGCCACTGGCATAGGCATACGCATAGTGACCTCCCTCGACAAGACAGACGCCCGCATCATACGACTCTCGCTGGAGATACTCGCGGTTAGCGCGGTGATACTGCTGCTCCTGCTCGTGCTCGGCATAACCTTCATACGAAGCATCGTCCAACCGATCCGGCGCGTCGGTACCACTGCCCGCAAGCTCGCGGCAGGGGATTTCTCGGTGCGCATACGCAACGAGCAGTCGGACGAGATAGGCGAGCTCTGCGATATCTTCAACTATATGGCGGACGAGCTCGAAACATCGGAGAACATCAAGAACGAGTTCATCTCCTCCGTATCGCATGAGCTGCGCACACCGCTCACCGCGATAAAGGGCTGGAGCGAAACGATAGACGAGATAGACGATCCCGAGACCCGCAAAAAGGGCATGAAGATCATCAACAAGGAGACGGAGCGCCTTTCGGAAATGGTGGAGGAGCTCCTCGATTTCTCCCGCATACAGAACGGACATTTCTCCCTCCAGCGCGCAAATCTCGATGTCATCGCCGAGGTTTCCGATGCCGTGCTCGTGTATGAGGAGCGCGCACGCGCCGAGGGCATCACCCTCACGATAGAGGAGAGCGACGAGCTCGCGATAGTCTACGGCGACAAGAACCGCCTGCGTCAGGTGTTCATCAACATCATCGACAACTCCGTCAAGTACGGACGCAAGGGCGGGCATACCACCGTCACCACCGCCGTCAGCGGCGACAGCATTCGCATATCGTTCAGGGACGACGGCGTAGGTATCGCGGAGGACGACCTGCCGCGCATCAAGGAAAAATTCTACAAGGCGAACAATACCGTCCGCGGTTCCGGGATCGGGCTTGCCGTGGCGGACGAGATAGTCCGCATACACGGAGGCGCTCTCGATGTGAGCAGCAAGCTCGGCGAGGGTACCACGGTAAGCATCACGCTGCCGCTTGTTGTGAAAAGTCAATAAAAAAAGCTCCCCCTAGCGGGAGCTTTTCTTTTGCTTTTATGTATGGATATGTATGCCGGCAGAGACAGCCTGCTAATATTCGGAGGACACCTTGTCGAGCTTTGAATTCGGGAACAAGGTCTCAAGGATATCGAACGTTGAGCCGATACAAAAAGCCTGCCATCTCAAGTGCGAAATGACAGGCTTTTTACTGTCTTACCTTTCAAAAGGAGTACCACCTCTCCCCGTTGCAGGCGCAGCAATTAAAAGTCTTTTTCGGCTCCCCAAAAGCGCGTATGGACGCGCGCGTATAAGCGAAAAACAAGCGGCCAAAGCGCGTCAGCGCCGGCGACCATGTCAGGAATGACCGCAGAAGAGCTTATAGGAGCAGAATTTGCAGGCGTCGCTGTCGGAGGGGCAGGCACCGGACATGCCGGCGTAGATCTCCTTCACCTTTGTATCGAGGAGCGACGCGCAATAGCTGCGGACAGCAGCAAACTCGTTATCCGGCACTACCACGGATTCTATAAAGCCTCTGAAAAAACGGTGCTCATTCGCTCCGGGCAAAGGCGTTTTATCCGGGGGCTTCGTATAGAATTGCTTTGTGAGGGCATCGTTGAGCTTATCCATTGTCGCTACCTCCGGCGAGCTCTGAACGACAAGTCCCTGCGGGGCGTTTTTCCTATAATATTCGCGTATGCTGGTCTTTTCCTTGTTTGCCTTGTCCTCCGCAGTGTTTTTCGCCTCGGTGTACGGCAGTTCCGCATATTTGAAATACGATACCGAGGAAGGGTCGAGCTTTGCGGCACCATTCCTGAAAAAGCTCTGCGCCTGCGGACTGAGCAGCTTCGGGTCGGAGCAGATACCATACAGGTAGAGAAGCATCTGGAGATTGTATCCGTTGAATACGTTATTCAGACTGAATTCCTGCTTCTTTTTGTGCTTATAGTCAACTACACGCACATACGCTTTGCCGGTGGGATCGTCGTTCAGCCCGTCTATACGGTCGCAGCGTCCGCGGACTGTCACGCTGCCGAGCCTGACCTCGAGCTCACGCTCGAATTCGATGGGGCGGAAGCCGCTGTTACTCATTTCAAGCTGTATGCTGAGCGCGGCGTTCACCACATACTTCGCGAGATTTTTCAGAAGATATGAGAAACGGTTCGAGCCGCCGAAATCGCTGAAGAACGTTTCGCATTCGTACTTCACGATATATGCGTTTGCCGCTGAAAGTATCTGCGCCTCGGACATGCTGTGGAACCCGGGGTCCTTCAGAAGCTGCTCGAGACAGTAGTGCACCACATTTCCCGTGAGGGCTGCGCTCGTCTCACGAGACATTTCCTCGCGGAGATCGAGACCGTATTTACAGAAATACGAGAACTTGCACTTTACGAGCTGCTCTATCGCGGTCGGGGAGAAGTCGCGCCTTGACATCAACAGTACAGCGATATCGGCGGGAATGCGCTGCCTGTCGCGGCAGGTATCCTCACCCGCGGCAGAAGCGAGCATCGCCTTGAAGCGTTCCGTCAGCTCGGGAAGGCTCTTGAGAGATACCTTGTCCGCGTAATGCCCGTAGTCTCGGTAGATGTGCGCGAGATACTGCTGCGCCGAGCTTACGGTGCGGCAGTAATGGGTCGCGTCAAATCTGTCGGCACCCTCCACGGTTATCCCGTGCTTTACCGAATACGCGCGGAGCACGGGCGCAGCATCTGACAGCGCCCCGTCGCTCCCCTGCAGCGGATACGTCATGTAAAGGCGCTTTTTCGGGATATTCATGCAGCGATAGACCGTGAAAAGCTCTTCCGAATAGCGCGAACGCCTGTCCTGCGCAAGCGGTATGTCGATTTCCGCAAGCGCTTCGCTCTCAGCCGCGGAGAATGCCTGCGGGACCTTCGCGGGAGGCGGCATGATACCGTCGTTGAAGCCGCACAGGAATACATAGTCCTTGTCTCCGAAGCGGCTCCTGTCGGTGTCTCCGACAGTCACGGAATCGAGGAATTTCGGAGGTCTCGCGACCGTTACAGCCGTGAACGCGTCCGTCAGCACCGAAATGTATTCCTCAAGCGTTACGGTATGCCCGCCGAGAGCCTTGTACGCCGACTCGAACACGGTCACAGCGTCCTCCCACAGTCCGTCGTACTCATCGAACAGCTCGCTGTCGAACTCGCCGCCCGCACGGTAGCATTTGCCGCGTATGGTCTTTTCTATTTTCATAGTACCGGTAAGGAACTCGCACAGACAGCGGGTCATCTCCGCGCCGTCAGCGCCCATAAGCGCCTTTTTCAGCGCCTCGAGCGGTCCGATCACTAACTTCCGCAGCTCCTCGAGCCTTCCGGTATTGTCTATGCCGACCGGGAAGGGCTTGTGCCAGTCGCGCTCGCGGGGCTCATACCTGCGGCACATAGCCTCGAGACGGTTGATGTCCCTCTTCTGCAGAAGCACGGACTTGGGACGGCTGCCGCCGTCCGGGTCGGGGATATCGTATCTCACAAAGCCGCTCTTCACATAGCGGAGCAGGTCGTTCGTCCCGAACGACAGCGCCCGCAGCGCATATATCGCGAATTTCACGAAGGACTTGGACATGAGCGACTCGGGGATATCCGCGAAGGCGGGTATGCCGTATTTCTTCATCGAACTGTCGAGCACGGGCGCGTAAGCTGACGACGGGGTGATCACCGCAATGTCGCGGCAGCGCGTCCCGCTTTCCATGAGCGAGCATATCTCCGCGCATATCCAGTCGCATTCCTGCCATATATCCCGCGCTTCTATGATACGCGGAGGCTCCGGGCGGCGGTGGGACTCGTACAGCTTCACGATATCCTCATCATTGAGCCCGCTTACTTCCTTTAGCTGCCCTATAAGCTTGCGGACAGCGGAGTACTTCGGGTCGTCCTCTTTCCCCTGCGGGAAGCGATATGTAAGCGCGGCGGTAACGCTGTCCGCCTTCTCGATGAGCGCCTTCACGAAAAGAAGCTGGTTGCCCGAGAAATGGTCGAACTCATCGAAATATACATCACACCCCGCGAAAAAATTATCCTCGCCGCAGTTAAGTATCAGCTCGGACGCGCGCCTGATATCATCGAGCCTGTCGTCGAACGATATTTTCAGCTCGGTGTCGTACGCTTCATATATCGTGAGTATATCACTCATTTTGTCGGAAAGCACGTCGGACAGCTCGTTCTCGGCGGAGAGCTTCTTTTTCAGCTCCGAGGGGGAAAGTCCCGCTCCGCGCAGCTCGCTCACCATGCTCAGCGCGAACGCGATAAAATCGCTCTTCCCCGCGAGCATACCGTAGTGCACCAGTGAGCCCTTCACTCTGTCGAGCACGCCCTTCATCACGATACGCTTTGAGATATCGTCGGCGTATTCCTTTGTCTGTCCGTGCTCCCGGAGTATCCTCTGCGCCTCACGCGAGAACATGGAAACGCGACAGTACCGCGAGAATTCGTGCGGTACCGTCCTGTATATCATCTTCTCCGCTTCAAACGAGAACTGATCCGGCACGAACAGTATTACCCTCCTCCGTGCCTGCGCACTCTCCGAAACGGCTTCATACAGCCGTGCCGATTTCCCTGTTCCTGCTTCTCCGCAAATAAGTTTCAGCATAAAAAACCTTCTTTATAAAGAATTTCCGGGGACTTCCGTCCATTCTTGATATGTTATTACGCTCTCGCGTCGAGCAGCGACATTCTCTTCAGCTGCTCCTCAAGCTCCTCCTGCGTACCGCCGTAGGAGAATTTCTCGCGGAAGAACTCAAACACCGCGAGCTTGACCATAGCCTCGTCGCTTAGCCTCTCGGTCTCGGGATCCTTGCCGAAGCTCGAGAGGAGATCCTTTTTCAGCGACGACAAGCCCTCGGACTGCTCCTTAAGGGCATTTATGGAAGCCTGCGCCTTCTGCGCGTAGTTGCTCTCGTCGCGGTCGGTCTTGTGAAGGGTCAGGTCGGCGGTAGCGTCGAGCGCTTCGCTGCGCAGTCCCGTGACTCCCTCGAAAACGCTCGCATACGCCGCGAAATCCTTCCTGACGCTCTCGTTGAAGGCGCTCGACTTTGCGGCACCCTCCCCGTCGCGTCCGTAGGGAGCGAGGAACACGTCCATGCGGCTCTGCACGTCATCGAGCTGCTTCGAGATGTCCTCGGTGGTGAGCTCCACGCCGTCGGACGTATCTATACCGCCGCCGTTCGCCTGAGCCTTTTCGAGCATGGAGCTGATGCGCGCCTTCTCGTCCGACAGTGAGCTGAAGGTTTTCAGATCGGCTTCCTCACGGTTTATCGCCTGATAGACACGTCCCTGCATCTGAAAATAGGAATTCATCGCTATCTCCATTCTGTCCTCGTCCGACAGCTCGCTCAAGCCCTGTATCAGGTCGGAGTTCTCCCTTTTGAACACGTCTGCGAGCTTCTGCGAGAACGCGTCATTTCCTGCCGATATCCTTGTTATCTCCGTAGTTTCGCCGCCGGCGTTGAGATATCGCGCCTGCTCCTTCGCCTTGTGCGCGGTCATCTCCGCCGCGGCGCTTCCTATCCTTGAAATATTCATTGTGATTTCCTTTCCCGTAAAGCCAAAACCTTCCGTATATTATATCGGCAGAAATCCCGAAAACTTTAGCGATAACTTTTCTGTTCCATATATTTTCTGAAATCTATGTCCGCGGTAAGGCAGTGCTCCGTTTTATCAAGCAACGCCTTTATCTCATCATATCCCTTCAGCTTCCTTAGACGCTCCTCCCCGTTCCATAAAGGCTTCAGGCAGCGGTACAGCTTCAAAGCCGCTTCTTTTTCAAGCTCCGAGAAATGATAATACCCGCTCGCGACCCTCAGCATTTCACATATCGTATTTCTCTCTTTCTCAAAGTCGGCGCCGCCGTTCTCACGCATCAGATAATTCAGAAAAACATCTTTCCCGCAGAGATTGAAGTCGTATATCCCGACAAACCTGTCGTTTCCGTCAACAAGTACATTTGTGGAATTCAGATCCGCCTGGAACACAGAGGTCGGCAGCTTTTTATACAGCGGCTCAAGCTCCGCTCTGTTTTCCGCCCACTTCTCCCATATCCTTTGTACCTGCTCCTGAAATCCGTCGGGCAGCGTTCTTGTGTACTCCCTCCATTTCAGCGCCTCTTCGAGCACTTCATCGGTCTTATCGCTCGGGCAGAAGGTCTCAAACAGACAGTACCCCGACGGATATCCCGTATAGTCAAGGTATTTTGCCGCTATTCTCGCGGTCATTCTCCAGATATCGGGTCTGTATTTGTCATAGGCGGCGGTGTCCCATTCGCCTTCATCGGTGTCCCTGTCTTCAATTGACGCGTACGGTGAGAATTCCTCCGCATACACAGCGCATCTGTGCCCGCCATACTCTGCATACGGGAAGCTCCCGTTCCTGTCACAGTATATCCGAGGGCAGTAATATCCGAGGTCGATATACTCCCGCACTGTTCTTTGCCACACTTTTATCTTATCGGGGAATGTAAAATCATTATCCGCGAGCTTTATCACATATTTATTGCCCGACACGGTCTTAACAATGACCGTTTCTCTGAAATCACCGTCTCCCCTGCTTGTATTGATATTCCAAAATGAGCTTGGCACCTCATCAAAAAACAAGCGGAAGATCTGTTCAAGCTCGCCGTCCATGTTATCACGTTCTGTCACTGTATCACCCCGACTTTCTTGGTTAGAACGCACCGATTTAACCTCTTAGCGCGAATGCAATTAAAGTTTTTTCGGCTCCCTCTGTTGCGCTGCGTCGTGCAGCGCTTTTGGGGGAGCCTACCGCAGCCTCGTGCTGCGTGAAAGGGGGTCTGGGGTGGTCTCCCCGCTGGGGAGGTGGCGACGAAGGCGCCAGAGGGGCTGACCGACAGACAAACTTTTGTTCACAAAAGTTTTCCCCCAGTCTCGAGCGAAGCGACCAACTCGCGCCCGCAGGCGCCCCTCACTTCCCCACGCAGAAGCGGGAAAAGACCTGATCTATGACGTTCTCGCCGACCTGCTCGCCGGAGAGCTCGTAGAGACGGTCGAGGGCGTTCTCGCACATAATGCCGACCGCGTCGAGGGTCATGCCCTGCATGAGCGCGGAGCACGCCTGCTCTGTGAAGTCACGCGCCTCCGCTGCGCATCGGCGCTGACGCTCGTTGGCGATAAATCCCGAGTTCAGGTCGAGGTCGCCTATTCCCGAGAGACGTGCCGCGGCTTCGGCTATCGCCGCTGACGCGGCGGGGTCCTTCGCGCTTATTCGCAGAGTGTCCGGGAAAATGCTCTCAAGGCGCGCGGTATCGGCGGCTTCGGGGAGATCGGTCTTATTTATTATGCAAATGACCCGCTTGTTCTTGATATGCGCTATAAGCCGCTCGTCCTCTTCGGAGAGGGGACGGCTCGAATCGAACACCGCGAATATCAGCGCCGATTCGTCTATCTTCTTCAGCATTCGCTCTACGCCTATGCTCTCAACGATATCGTCGGTGCCGCGTATGCCGGCGCAGTCCGCGAGCCGGAGCATTATCCCTCCGAGGGTCACCGTTTCTTCGATGATGTCGCGGGTCGTACCCTCGATGTCGGTCACTATGCTGCGCTCGGTGCCTGTCAGCAGGTTCATGAGCGTGGATTTGCCCGCGTTGGGCTTGCCGACTATCGCACAGGGCAAGCCGTCGCGGAGTATCTGCCCCTCACCGTAGCTGGCGAGAAGCTCGTCGAGCTCGCGGATTACACCGCGGAGCTTGTCAGCCTCGAGGTTGCCGTCGAACTCGTCCTCCATTTCGTCCGGGTAGTCTATCCACGCCTGTATCAGCGTTATCACGGACAGAAGCTCGTCGGCTATGCCGCGTATCCTGCGGTAAAGTGCGCCCTCGCGCTGGGAATTGCTGACTGTGAGGAACTGCTCGTTCTGCGCCGCGATAATGTCCGCGACAGCCTCCGCCTGTGTGAGGGAAAGCTTGCCGTTCAGCAGGGCTCGCTTGGTGAATTCCCCCGCCTGCGCAGGTTCAGCGCCCGCATTGAAGCACGCCGCGAGCACCCGCTTCGCCGCGTAGGTGCCGCCGTGACAGGATATCTCCGCCGTGTCCTCGCCTGTGTAGCTGTGCGGAGCGCGGTATATCAGCAGAACGCCGTCATCTATGCGCGTCCCGCCGTCCCGTATCTCGCCGTAGCAAGCCGTGTAGCCGCGCATCTCCGATACCGCCCTGCCGCTCACCGGGAAAAATACCCGCCCGGCTATGCTTACCGCGTCTTCACCCGACACCCGTATCATCGCCACGCCGCCTGCCCCGAGAGGGGTCGCTATTGCTGCTATCGTATTCATCACTTTTTGTTCTTTCCGAATAATTTACTGAAAAAGCCCTGTTTTGCGGGCTTTTCTTCATCTTCAGCGCCGTCTTTTTCTTCTTTCTTCTTCTTTTCGGGAACCATATCGTCCTCGGCTTCTTCAAGCTCGGCATCGCCGGCGTAGTACTCCTCGAACTCCTCCTCGTCTATCTCGCCGAATATCGTCTCACCGACAAACTCCGCAAGGGTGCGGCGCTCGAATTCGTCGCCGGTATCCTCGAGAAGGTAGGTGCTGATACGCTTGGGACGAGGTATTTTCAGACCGTCGGGAGACTTCCCGATAAGCTCCTCGAGCCCCTCGCCCATTTCCTTTATCAGCTCGCCGCCCATATCATCGTAATACTGCTCACAGCCGATATTGTACTCGTCCGCGGGGTTCTCGCCTCCGATAGCGCGCAGGTGTATGCTCTCGCGGAACCATGTCGCGAACTCGAGATAGGCGCTCCAACGCATATTTATCTTCGCCAGAACATACTCGAGCTGCTTCTCCGCCACCTTCTCCTCACCGTACTTCTCCACGGCTTTCTCATACAGCTCCGGGAACTCGTCCTGCCATATCGTGGGAGCCTTTTCGCCGGTAAGGTACTTCTGACGGGACTCAAAGACCTGATCGCGGTGCTTCTCACCTATCATCGTCAGCTTCAGAAGGCGCACGCGCTCGTCGAGCTTCTTGCCCTGCGATATCTTCTGTATGCGGGCGACCTCCTTCACCACCGACTTCTCGGTTATCTCGTCCTCGGTCGGCTCGGGGTATTTATTGGAGGGAATGTGCTTTTTCAGCTTATAGACCGTCATTATCGGCTCGTCGAGCGACACGAACAATCGGCTCTGCCCCGGGTCGCCCTGACGGGCGGCTCTGCCGCGGAGCTGGTCGTTTATGCGGGCGCTCTCCGCCATGAAGGTGCCTATGGCGTACAGACCGCCTGCCGCGACTGCCTCACTGCGGCGCATCTCGTCCGAGCCTCCGAGCTTTATGTCAACTCCGCGTCCCGCCATATTGGTGGAGACCGTGACCGCCCCGGGCATTCCGGCACCCTTGATTATCTCCGCCTCTTCCTCGTCGTTCTTCGCGTTCAGGACGGAATGCTCTATCCCCGCCTCGGTCAGAAGCGCCGACAGCCTCTCGGACTGCGCTATGTTAGCCGTGCCGATGAGGACGGGCTGCTCACGGTCATGGGCTTCCCGCACCTCGCGGACTATGGCTTTCAGCTTGCTGTTCTCGTCGTAGTACACCGCCATGGGCAGGTCGGTGCGTATGGAGGGGGTGTTCGGCTCGACGGGCTTGACCACCAGCCCGTACAGCTCGTCGAACTCCTCTCTTGCGGTCATGGCGGTGCCGGTCATTCCCGAAACGTGGCTGTACTGTCTTATGAAAAACTGTATCGGTATGCTCCCCATGACCACGCCGCGCTCCGACACGTCCAGACCGTGCTTGAGCTCTATCGCGGGCTGCAAAAAGCCGGGATAGCAGCGGTCCTCGGCTGTGCGCCCGGTGAACGCGTCGATAATGCGTATCTGACCGTCCCGCACTATATAATCCTTGTCCTCCGCGTACACGAACAGGGCGTTCAGGCACTCGTTCAGCCGCGTCAGCAGGGCGTTGTTCTTACCGGAATATATGTTGTCGATCCCGAAATGCTCCTCCGCCTTCCTCTCGCCTGAGCGGGTGAGGAACGCATTCCCCGAGCCCTCGTCGGTGTCGTAATCGCCCTCCTCGAGAGTCTTTGCGAACTCAAACACGGCGGGCAGCTCCTCATCCTTCTCGATGTCCATTATCCCCGCCGCTATCAGCGGTATCCTCGCCTCGTCTATCAGCAGTGAATCCGCCTCATCGACGATCACCCGCTCATAGCCGTTCCCGACAGCCTCGGCAGGATCGAACACAAGGAAATCCCGCAGGAAATCAAAGCCGCATTCCTTCACGGTGGAATACAGCACGTCCGCCCTGTAAGCGGTTCTGCGCTCCTCGCGCGGGGTCTTTTCGGTGATGTACGCCGTACTCACCCCGAGCAGGTCATAGGCGGGCTTCATCCATTCCCTGTCGCGCTTGGCAAGGTAGTCGTTGAAGGTGAGGATATGGATATGCTCGCCCCTGCACACCGACATATACGCCGCAAATACAGCAGCGACCGTCTTGCCCTCGCCCGTGGCAAGCTCCGCTATGTTCGCGTCGTCAAGGTACCCGCCCGCTATTATCTGCGAACCGAAGGGCGTGAGCCCTATCCCGTCCCGCACCGCAAGGTATACCGCCGCGTACGCGGACAGCGGATCCTTCTCCTCCCGCGCCTTAGCCGTGAGCTCCGCAAGCGTCGAGTTCTCCGCAGCCTTCCGCACATTCTCCGCAAATTCCTTCGGTTTTCTTTCAAATCCTTTTATCATAATATCACCCTTACAGTCATAATAAATAAAGTATATCACAAATTTCAATTAAAATCAACAAACCTATTGATTATTTTTCCGAAATGTGCGATAATAGTACAGGCGATATCCGAAAAAACGATGATAAGTACATAAAGAAAGGCGATAAAGATGAATTACAGCGCAATAATACTTGCCGACTGCGGCAGACAGACAAATTCCAGAAAGCCCCTTGCGATGTGGGAGGTGCTCGGCGAACCGCTTATCGACTGGGTGCTCGAAAGCGTCAACGGCGCCGGGATAGACGACGAGCACATCGGGATAGTGATAAACAGCGGCGCGGAAATACTGAAGGAATACCTGTCCGGGAGGGAGGGCATACGCTTCTATAAAAAGATGAGCGAGGCGAAGGAGCTGACCGACTGCGGGAATGTCCTCATAATGAGCGCGAATACCCCCTTCGTGAACTGCGACACCCTCGCCGCCGCGCTCAACGAGCATACCTTCTCCGGAAACGATGTGACCGGCATAGGCTTCGCGGCATACTGGTTCAGCTCCCGCGCTCTCGGCAGACCACTTCCCGAGAGTGCCGCGGACGCAGTGGCAGCAGCCGCTGCAAACGGCGGAAAGACAGGCGCTCTCGACATACAGGACCCGAACATACTGCTCACAGCCGACAGCCGCGCCGACCTGCTGCGCCTGAACATCACCGCGAAAATGGCAGTGATAGGAAAGCTTCTCGACGAGGGCGTGGAATTCGTCTCCACCGACGGCATCATCATAGAAAAGAACGTGAAGGTCGGCAGAGACACCGTCATACTTCCGGGGACTATACTCCGCGGAAATACGGTCATAGGCGAGGAATGCGTGATAGGTCCCAATACCATCATCGAGAATTGCACCGTGGGTAACGGCGTTATCCTCAATTCCGTGCAGGCGTATGAGGCGAAGATCGCAGACCGCGTCAAGGCGGGTCCCTTCGTACAGCTTCGTCCCGGTACGGTGCTCCATGAGGGCGTGAAGATAGGGGATTTCGTGGAGATAAAGAACTCGGAGATCGGCGTGAATACCGCCGTGGCGCACCTGACCTACCTCGGCGACAGCGATGTGGGCAAGGGAGTGAATTTCGGCTGCGGCTGCGTCACCGCCAACTATGACGGCGTGAACAAGTTCCGCACCAAGATAGGCGACAATGCCTTCATAGGCTGCAATACCAACCTCGTAGCTCCCGTGGAGATAGGCGAGAACGCCGCCACCGCCGCCGGCTCCACCGTCACAAAGCACGATATCGTGCCGCCCGACAGCCTCGTTTATCAGCGTGCCGAAACAAAGATAATCGAGAACTGGGAGCATAATTCGAAACGCGTAAAGAAAGCGTAAACAAGCAAGGAGATATGAAATGCCGGAAGAAAATACAGCCGCAGTCCGCGACGCGGCGGAGGTAACAAGGGATTACAAAAAAACAGCCCTCAAGGTGGGCGTGTTCTTTCTCATCGTATTCATACTGCGGTATGTCGGCTCTTACACGATAACCGCTGTCTCGGCGCTGTTAGGCGACCATCATCCCTATACCGCGAAGTACATCGTACAGCTCACGATCTCGTTCATGTTCCTGCAGGTCGCTCCGGCTATTATCGGAGCGTATATGTTCGGCTGGCTCGGAAAGGGCGGCACGGGACTGAAGGTGCATTACAGGATACCGAAGAGCAACACCCGCGCGATAGGGAATTTCCCCGCCGTATACGGCGCGGGGGCGATAGTCAATGTGGTGACGCTTATAATAATGTTCTTCTGCTTCAGGGACGTTGACCTGACAAAGCGGCTCAATGCTGTGTCTCCCGCGCTTGAGGGAGATATATGGGCGTCGCTGTATATGTTCTTCGTGCTTGTGGTGATAGCTCCGGTATTTGAGGAATTCGTGTACCGGGGAGTGCTCATGGACGCGCTGAAGCCGTACGGCAACGGGCTCGCCATATTCGCAACGGGCATAATGTTCGGCATAGCCCACGCGAATTTCCAGCAGCTTTTCTATACCATGGTCATCGGTATCTGCCTCGGGTATATCGCGAACGTCACCGGGTCTATATTCTCCACTACCATAATACACGCTATGGTAAACGGAGTCAGCGGCATAATGATACTGCTGATGTCCACGAACGGAGTGCAGGAATTCATTCTGAACGGCAACCCCGACACCATTCCCGACGAGGATATGATATGGGTGGCTGTATTCGGCATATTCATGGTGAGCATATTCATCTTCATGATAGTCGGCTTCATATCCGCCGTACTGAAAATAAAGCAGATAAAGAAATACAAGGTGAAGAAGGTCTGCCCGGAGATAACAAACGGGAAAAAGACGGCGCTGCTGCTTACGACGGTGCCGGCGGTGATCACACTGATAATGGTCATCGACACACTGTTCGGCATTTCCTCGGGGCTGGTCGCCTCAATGATACAAGGAGCGTGACGCAATGAGATACCCCGAAGGCTCGCCGCAGGCTTCACTCCGCAGCACCGCCGACAAATACGGGGCAGTGATGCTTTTCAATATATTCAACTACATTTTTCTCGCGTTCCTGCTGCATTTCGCGTTCGTGGCTCTGCTTGCGCTCTTCACGGGAAGCGGGACTATCGACACCTCGACGGATATCGGCTACGCGGAATCTATGTTCCTGAATTCCCTCGTCTCGTATCTGCCGCTTTTCATTGTGTTCGGTCTGCTTTTCAAACGGGATCTGAGCGAGACAAACAGTATGTATCCCTACCCGAAGGAAACGGGCGAGCTGGTAATACTGTTCTTTGCGGGCGGCTGTCTCGGGAGGATAGGCGCTCTTTTCACCGCGTATGTTTCCGACTTTATGAACGATCTGTTCAATGTACCGGTGCCTGAGGCGGCGTTCTCCGACTCGATATCGCAGGATACGGTGCAGTTCATCACCTTCGAGATATTCAGCGTTGTCGTCGCACCGATCTGCGAGGAGCTCATATACCGCCACCTGCTGCTGCGTCCCCTGAGAAGGTACGGGGATATGCAGGCGGCTGTGATATCGTCGCTGATATTCGGGCTGGGACATTTCAACTTCGACCAGTTCCTGTACACCTTCCTGTTCGGCTTTTCGCTGGCGGTGGCGGCGATACGCAGAGACTCCATTATCCCCTCTGTGATAATACACATGGTCAACAACGCGCTCGCCGGATTTTCCTCCTATCTGCCCGAGACCTTCGGGAACGCGGTCGTTGACAGCATATTCGACTCGCTGGCGATGTTATCGAATTTATCCGGGCTTGTGATACTGTACGGCGGGGCGATAGCGGTGATACTCGCCCTGAAGAAGCACCTGTTCGTATTCAGGGAGCCGTGGTTCATGACGGACAAGGAGCAGTTCGGGGTCATATTCACCTCGCCGCTCGTCATAGCCGGGATAGCGTGCTCGCTCATACTCACGTTCTTCCTGCTGTATATATGACAAAGAAAGGAACTGCAAAATGGAATTATCCGATATCATCATAATGATCTGCTGCGTGCTCAACATCATACTGCTCGTAACGGTGCTGGTACTGCTGCTGAACAAAAAGAGCGGCTCGGTGAACAAGTCGCAGCTGAAGGAGCAGACAGAACGGCTCAAGGAGTATTTCGACGGCGGCAGCAGGGGGATACTTGACCAGCTCGGCAGGCAGAACTCCACACTCTCCGATACCGTGAAGCAGAATGTGGGGCTTCTCGGCGACAGGCTCGAGAGCGAGCAGCGGAATATGCGGGAAACCACCGCGTCAGCCGTAAAGTCGATAGGCGAAGATGTGGCGGAGCTGAAAAAGGAGAGCAAGGATAGCCTTGACAGCATTCGCGGCATAGTCACCGACAAAATGCAGGACACCCTCAACAGCCGTCTCGAGGCGATGAACAACACTATCACAAACAGCCTTTCCGAGCTCGGGAAGGGACTGCGCGATGAGCAGAAGAACCAGCTCGACCTCATCAACCGCAGCATGGACAAGCTCCGGGAGGAGAACAGCCGCAGTCTCGACAAGATAAACGGCACAGTGAACGAGAAGCTCCAGGAATCCCTCGACAAGCGTATCAGCGAGTCCTTCCGCACCGTCAACGACCAGCTCATGAACGTGTCCCGCGGGCTCGGTGAGATGCAGAGCGTCGCGGTGAACATCACCGACCTGAAAAAGGTGCTGTCGAATGTAAAGACACGCGGCAATTTCGGTGAGGTGCAGCTCGAATCCATTCTGCAGGATATCCTCTCCCCGGACCAGTACGAGACGCAGGCAAATGTCACCGGCACAGGTGCATATAAGGTGGATTTCGCGGTGAAGCTCCCGGGAGCTAACGGCGAAGAGCCCGTTTACCTGCCGATAGACTCGAAGTTCCCCGCCGATACATACGCCGCGCTTATCGATTCGCTGAACAGCGGGAACTCCGATGAAGCGGCAGAGCGCCGCAAGCGCCTCACCGCCACCATAAGAGATGAGGCGAAGAGTATACGCGATAAGTATATATGCCCGCCGAACACAACGGATTTCGCCATAATGTTCCTGTCGTCCGAGGGACTCTACTCAGAGGCGGTGAGCACTCCCGGACTGGTGGAGGAGCTCCAGCGCAATTACCGCGTCAGCCTCACCGGTCCCTCCACTATGGCGGCTATGCTGAACAGCCTGCGTATGGGCTTCCAGACCCTCCGTATAAGAGAGAAGAGCGTCGAGATTCAGAAGGTGCTCGAGGCGGCAAAGAAGGAGTTCGGTAATTTCAGTACCGCCCTCCAGTCCACCCGAAAGCACCTGCGGCAGGTCGATGAGGACCTCGAAAAGCTCGTCACTACACGCTCCAACGCCATAAACCGCGTGCTCAAAAACATTACCGAGACAGATTCCCTCGAAACCGCCCAAAATATCATAGATTCCAATTAGCGTTAAGAGTCGCTGGCACTCGAGTTGGTCGCTAACGCTCGAGTGCCTCCGGCGGCAAGCCCTTTAAAAAGGGCTTGAGCCTAAACTGAGTACCGTCTGTTACGTCCTGCTTTTTTGTAACT
>CAJOMV010000015.1 GCA_905235805.1 uncultured Ruminiclostridium sp. | reverse complement strand
TTTCCTCGAGGATAAGCTCAAACAGCGCGTCGCCGTAGGTCTTTTCCACAGATCCTGCCATAGAGTTCTTCCTTTCGGGAGCTTATTTGTTTCCGACTTCGGCAATGAACTTATTGATAAGCGCCTCATTGTCGGACTTTGAGATCTCCTTTTCGCAGACCTTCTCGCTCGCCATTATGACGATATCGGAGATCTGATCCTTGATCTCGTTGATAGCCTTTTTCTTTTCCAGCTCGATGCTTTCCTCCGCCTTTTTCTTCAGATCGGCAGCCTCCTGCTGAGCCTCCGCTATTATCTGATTTTCACGCTCGCCCGCGCGTTTTACCGCGGCGGATACGATCTGTGCCGCTTCTTCCTGCGATTCCTTCAGCTTGGAGGTATATTCCGCCTTGATGGCTTCAGCCTCTTTCTGAGCGTCCTCGGCAGCCTTCATCTCATTCCCTATCTGTTCCTTCCTCTGCTCAAGTATCTTCATTACCGGCTTGTGGAGGAAGAAGGTGTACAGAAGCAGGATTATAAGGGTATTTATAAGCGTGAAAACGATAGTACTCGGATTGATGTTAACGAGCTGAAGCATTTCGCCGTCCATCAGTGTCATACCCATTTTCAGAGCTCCTTCCTGTCAGAATCAGAGTCTGCCGATAAAGGGGTTGGCATACATGAGCAGCAGTGCTACGACCAGAGAGTAGATACCTGTTGTCTCCGCAAGCGCGTCGCCTATGATCATCTGTCTTGTGATGGATCCCGAAGCCTCCGGCTGTCTGCCGATAGCCTCAACAGCCTTGCCGCCGCAGTAGCCTTCGCCGATACCCGGACCAAGACCCGCGATCATTGCGAGGCCAGCACCTATTGCGGACGCACCCATTACGAATCCTAAATCGCCTATACCTTGCATGTTTTCCATAAAAATACCTGTCCTTTCGACCCGCATAAGCGGGAAATTTTACTTTATTTCAAAGGGCATCCGCCCTTAGGGTACTGTTTTTCGTTACTCCGACATATCCGCCATAGCGACGTATGACATTGTCAGAGTGCAGAATATATACGACTGTATGACCGCGGAGAAAAGGTCGAAGTACAGCGAGAGCACCGCCGGCACCGCGATAGCGAAGCTTCCGAGAGCGAAGTATACCAGTCCGCCGATGACCATGCCGGAGAGGTTGTTGCCGAAGAGACGCATTGCCTGCGAAATGGGGTTTGCGAAGTCGCCGATGATGTTGAAGGGGAGCATGAAGGGGAGAGGCTCGATGAAGCTGTGCAGATAGCCCTTGAAGCCGCCTGTGCGTATCTTCGTCCAGAGCACCAGTACGAAGGTGATGATTGCCCACGTTCCGGTCACCGATACGTCCGCGGTCGGGTTGCGAAACCCGAACAGCCCCATGAGGCACGAGAGTATACAGAAGCAGAACAGCGCGCCGATGTAGGGAGCGTAGCGCTTCTTGTAGTATGTACCCATGGAGGTCTCGACATTGCCGACGAAGAAGTTCACTATCCATTCCGCGACCACCTGCCGCTTCGTCTCGGGCTTCACCTTGAGGTTGCGTCCGAGTATGAAGAATACCACCGCCAGTATCACCATGACCACCCACTGGGTCACCACGGATTCCGCTATGCAGGCGTTTTCCTCACCGACTATGTCGTTCAGGAAGGGGAGCGGTATCGACCGGAGCGGACCGTTGACGGTAAACTCCTCTTCCGCTAAAATATTAAGTGAGATCGGCATCATTGCTTTGTTCCTCCTCATCAGAGTTAAGTCTAATATAGAAAAAAGTGTAGTATATTTTCGGGTACAGAAGCGGCACCACAGCCGCTATCGGGTCTATAAGCCCCAGCGTGAGCAGCCCCGCGAGTATAGCGAACATTCCCGCGTAGCGGAGCCCGTAGGACATTCCCGCGAGGTTCCTGCCCCTGCGGAAATCCCTGCTCCTGACCACCTTTTCCGCGGTCAGACCGATGAGCAGGAAGTTCGCCGCCATTATCAGGTTCCCGACGGCAAGCCCGGTATATACGCGCCAGTCGAAGCCGAAAGCCGCTCCGACAAAAACGGACACGACCACAGCCGCGGCGTTGAATATCAGCAGGTAGGGGAGCATTGCCTTCAGCTCCTCCGCCGCATACGCAAATTTACCGTTCATAGCTTCTTCTTGTTGCTGCTGTACGGGTCATAGTAGTCGTGGTCGCGGCGGTCATGCTTTACCTCCGACGCGCCTGTTCCCGACTCATTGCTGTCGTACATCTCTATCAGCTTCTTCAGATAGTTCATAGCTCCGGCAGTCATGGAGATTATGCCTATCGCGACGGACACTATGCTCACCCAGCCCGGCCACCCGAGCGCGTCCACGAGCCATGTGCCGCCTATAACGAACACCAGCAGCGGCACCAGCACGATGAAGCCTATCTGGCTCGCCACCGCGTAGACCGCAATGGGATTCTCTTTTTTATTGTTCTTCGCCATTAAAACACATCATTTCATATCTTTACGCAAACGCGGGGGATCGTCAGAACAGGATCGAGGTCAGTCTCCAGCCGCTGCTTGTCTTGGTCATGTGACCGTCTATCGTGGCAAGGGACTCGTCCGACTTTTCGTGGATATACACCTTTATATCGCACTCCGTATCGCTTACAGGGAAGATGTCGTAGTCGGGGTTCTTCCACGAACGGTCATACGGCATGGGCGTGAAGCCCGCGATTATACCGAGGGAGCCGTCATTGCGGGTCTTGTAGATAGCACCGTAGCCGAGCGGGTCGTTCTTGATATTCTGCGCGAATTCGGGGGTATAGGTGCGGTCAACGATCTCCTCGAGCTGTTCGAGCGAGGTGTAGGTATCGCTGTCAACGGTGTAGTAACCGTCCTCGGGCACATTGCCGTAGGGTTCGTCCTTGTGGCTCAGTCCTCTGATATAGTAGAGACTCAGCACGGTGTAGTTGTCGGGTATCAGCTCGATCACCGCGTCTCTCATCTCTTCCTTTATCTCCTCCTCCGGCTCGAAGCCCTCGGGCTCCGTTACGGCGGCGGCAGTGGTCGTGGTGGTCGTTGTCTCCGCTTCCTTACCGCTGTCCGGGAGGCTGCCGCCGGTCATATTGAGCACTATGAAGAAAACGGCTATCGCGAGCACCGCGGCAACGGCGAGAATAATAAAATGCAGCTTTTCGCTTTCGGAATATTTTCCTTTGATCTTCATTTACACATTTCTCCGATTATCTTTATGTTTATTATGTCCGAATGCCATAGTTTCCGATAATATATTCCTTATTATACAACACTTTTCCGAAAAAATCAATAGATAAAAACAATTTTTTGCCTAAATGCGATAAATTTGGATATTTCAGGCAATAATAGAGGGAGCAGGAAAGGAGAAGTATGGCAATGAAATATGTAAAGCTTGACATTTACAAGAAGGAGCTGCGCAGACGCCGCAAGCGCCTGAAGGCGAAGGGCGACCACAGGCTGTGCGCGGAGGTGACGGCTCTTATCGGGGACATACCGCCGTACAGAGTACATTCCTCGGGGAGGCTGCCGCTGATAGTGTACGCGCTGTCGGAGGGGGCGGAACTGACCACGGAGGGCGTTTTCGCGGCTCTCGCGCCGTACGCCGATATCCTCGACAACGCGGACATGATGTCCCTGATGTGGCAGGTGCGCTACGCGGCACTGCTGCGTGAGGGGGAGAACCGCGAGCTGATATACGCCGCGGCGGATATCGACTGCGAGTATATAAATGAGAGATTAAATCCTCTTTGTATAAAATATTCCGGGGACGAGGAGTACCGCGTCTCAGACGCGAAAACAAAGGCGATGCTGCGCGCCGACACCACCCGCTGCGCACAGTACGCGGGGATAGACGAACGGAGACTGTCCTCCGAATACCTCATCACCGCCAAGCACTCCGGCACCGGTCTCGGCGAGGTGATACGCGCCGATGTGTTCAGAGTGTTCCCGAAGGTGAACGTATGGTACTACATTCTCGTGCAGAACGCGGCGGCACTCGGCATCTGCGCGGTCACGCTGCTGCTCGCGGGGTGGCTCGCCGCGATAGCGGTGTACGCTCCCGCGGCGGCAGTCGCCAAGGCGCTCATCGACGCGCTCCTGCTCCGCGGGGCGCGTCCCGGCGCGGTACCCTCGGTGAAGCTGTCCGAGGCGGAGAACTATGAGGCTGTATGCGCGCTGTCGGTGCTCGTTTCCTCCGAGAGCGACATTCACGACGGTCTGGAGAGACTGCGGCGGGCAAGGCTGAAGAACAATACACCCAATCTGAGCTGGTGCCTGCTGTGTGACCTGCCTGCTGCCGAGGAGCGGGAGACCGCCGCGGATGACGCGCTTCTCCGGGCGGCAAAGGAGGCGTTCGACAAGTCGGACGGCAGGACTGCCGTGATATTTCGCGAGCGCACCTACTGCCGCACCCAGCGCCGCTTTCAGGGCTATGAGCGCAAGCGCGGAGCCGTGGAGGAGCTGATACGCTTTATATGCGGCGACAAGATATCCTTCCGCAGGGTGTACGGCGACATCTCCGGCTATGCGGGAGTGCCGTTCGTGTGCGCCCTCGACTATGACACCCTGCCGCTCATGGACAGCGTCAACTCCCTCATCGCCGCGGCAGTGCACCCCTGCAACAGCGAGTACGGCATCTTCGCGCCGCGTATCACCACCTCCCTCTCCGCCTCACTGCGCACGGGACTGACGAGGCTGTTCGGAACGGGAGGCTGCTCCGGCGCGAGCGTGTACGACAACATCTCCTCCGAGCTGTACTTTGACCGCTTCGGTGAGGGTACCTTCACCGGGAAGGGACTGATACGCACCGGCGAGTATTACAAGCGATGTGTGGGAACGCTGCCGGAGGAGCGGATACTCTCCCACGATATCCTCGAGGGCGGCATTTTAGGCACCGCCTACTGCGGGGACGTGGAGTTCAGCGACGGTATGCCGCCCACAACGAAGGGCTATTTCCGCCGTGCGCACCGCTGGATGCGCGGGGACATACAGAATATCCCGTTCATATTCCGAGGAGATGTGTCCGCTCTGACGAGATACAAGCTCTCCGATAATGTGCGGCGTGCGCTCACGCCGCTGAACGCCCTGCTTACCGTGGCTTTCACCGTAGGTATCGGAGGGGCGGGCTCTGTTATACCCGCTGTAATATCGGCGCTGTCTTTAACGCTTCCGTTTATTCTCGGACTTATACCGGCGGCTCTGAAGGGACTGGGATTTTCAAATACCCGAGAGTTCTACGCCCCTATAACCTCCCTTTCCCGCCAGCTCATCACCCGCATATTCGCGGAGCTCGCCTTCTGGGGCAAAAACGCGCTGCTCGGGCTGGACGCGTCGGTGCGCTCCGCTTGGAGAATGCTGACAAAGCGCAGGCTCCTTGAATGGCAGACCGCCTCCACCTTCGACAACACCGACCCCGGCGGCATCATCGCCATGATACCGGCGAGCGCTGTGGGGATAGCGCTGTTCGGGGTGAGCGTGTACTTCGGGAATATCCTCGACGCGGTGCTGGGACTGCTGATAGCGTGCTGCCTGCCCGCGGCTGTGGTGTGCGACAGGCTGTACCGCCCCGCGGGCAAGCCGATAAAGGAGAGCGAGCGGAAGGCGCTGCTCGCCGAAGCCCGCCGCGAGTGGAGCTTCTATCTCGACCGCGTGACGGCGGAGGACAACTTCCTGCCGCCCGACAATGTGCAGTATTCCCCCGTTTTCAGGGTGTCGCACCGCACCTCCCCCACCAATATCGGAATGTACCTGCTGTCCTGCGTGGGAGCGGCAGAGCTGGGCTTCATCGACAACAGGCGGCTCGAAACGCTGCTCGGACAGACGCTGACAACGGTGGAGGGACTGCCGAAATACCGCGGGAACCTCTACAACTGGTACTCCACCGACGAGCTGAAGGTGCTCGACCCGTTCGTGTCCTCGGTGGACAGCGGGAACTTCCTCTGCTGCCTCGTGGCGGTGCGCCGCAAGCTTATCGAGGACGTTCCGGACAGCCCCCTTATCCGCCGCCTCGGCAGCCTGATAAACGGGGCGGATATCTCCGCCTTCTACAACCGCTCCCGCAAGCTTTTCTCGGTGGGCATCAACGCCGACACCGGCAGACAGGCTCCCAACTGCTACGATATGCTGATGTCCGAGGCGAGAATGCTGAGCTACTACGCCATAGCCCGCGGCAGCGCGGACAAGGAGCACTGGCGCTCCCTCTCCCGCGTCATGAGCCGCAGCGGCTACTACGCGGGTCCGATAGCGTGGTCGGGGACTATGTTCGAGTACTTCATGCCGGAGCTGCTGCTCGGCACTAAACGGGGAAGTCTCTGCTATGAGGCGCTGGGCTATGCCGTCCACTGCCAGAAGGAGCGCGGTCGGGAGCTGCACCTGCCGTTCGGGGTCTCGGAGAGCGGATACTACGCCTTCGACCCGGAGCTAAGCTACCGCTACAAGGCGCACGGCGTGCAGAAGCTGGCGCTCTGCGCGGGCATGGACAGGGAGTATGTGGTCAGCCCGTACTCCACCTTCCTCGCCCTGTCATACAGCTTTCCGGCGTGCATGAAGAACCTCTCCCGCCTTGCCGACAAAGCCTTCTCCCATGTGAAGTACGGGCTCTATGAGGCGATAGACCTCACCGGTACCCGCACGGGAGCGGCGGCAGCCGTGGTGAAGAGCCACATGGCGCACCATATAGGAATGAGTATATGCGGCATTACAAATACCCTCTGTAACGGACGGCTGCGGGAGCTGTTCATGTCGGACGAGACGATGCAGCGCGCCGACGAGCTGCTGGAGGAGCGGGTAATGTCCGGGGAGGTAGTAGTGGATATCGAGAAAATGCGTGACCGCGAGCTGGCGGACGACCGTGCGGAGAGCTTCGATGAGTTCACCGTGCTCCGCCCGCGGTACAATATCATAGCCAACCGCAGGATCGCCGTGTTCGCCTCGGACACGGGGCTCTGCACCGACCGATGCGGGAGCCGCGCGGTCACCTTCCCCTCCCGCGATTTCCTCCGCCGTCCCGACGGCATATTCGTGGGAGTGCGCGAGGGTGACGCGGAGATACCGTTCTATATGACCGCTTTCCACGACGGCTCCCCTGTCAAACGCACCGTCACCTTCTCCGAGAACGGCGCGGAGTACTATTCGGAAAGCGTGGGGCTCGCCTGCGGAATGAGACTTTCGCTGTTCGGGGAGAAGCCCGCCGTCATGCGCGACATCGCGGTGGAGAACGTCCTCGGTAGCGACCGGGAGGCGGAGATATACGTCTATCTGCGCCCCGCCCTTGCTCCCGATGCCGACATCACAGCCCACCCCATGTTCACCGAGCTGTTCCTCAAGCCGGAATACGACAGTGAGAACGACCTGTATCTCGTCCGCCGCCGCGACCGTGAGACGGGAAAGGAGGCATGGCTGGCGGCAGGCTTTACGAAGCCCGGGGAGACCATATACTCCTTCTCCCGCGAGAAGGTACTGAAGCACGACAAGCCGCTGGACTTCTCGGAGGGCTTCGCGCTGAAGCGCTCCGACGACTCGCATATCCCCTCCCCCTGCGTGTTCCTGCGGCTGAAGGCTGCCGTTCCCGCGAACTCCGAATACCGCAATACGCTGTTTGTGTGCTGCGGAGAAACGCGGGCGGAGGTGACCGCGCTCGCGGCAGAGATACGCGGCACGGCACCCGTTCCCGCGACCGACGCGCCCTACGGTACGGCGGTCTCGCCGCTCCCGAAATCCACACTCGCGGGACGGTTCGCGCGGGCGGTGCTCCCGGCTGCGCTGTGCGGGAGCTGCTTCTTTGAGGAGAAGTCCTCGCCGCTCGGGAGGGACACTCTCTGGAAGCTCGGCATCAGCGGAGACCTGCCGCTCATCGTGTACCGCTTTGACGGGGACGAGCCTCGTGCCGAGGCTGCCGCGAGAACGGCGGAGGGACTCGCGGAATGCGGGTATCCCGTGGATATGGTACTGCTCTGCAAGAACCTCGCGGACAAGTCCCGCGCCGTGTATATCGCGAACACTCCCGTAAAGTGCGTGTACCCCGTGTTGTACTCCGAGCTCACCTCCGACGAGCTGAACTATATCCTCAAAAACGCGGCTTATGTTTTCGGGGAGGAGCTTGAGCGCGTCCCGCCCGGCAAGCTGATGGACATTGTCCCCGCAGAGCCGTTCGATACGGGACTGGAGGAGGGCTTCCGCGACAGCAGCTATATCATCGATAAGCGCGGCGGTCACACGGGACACCCCCTCTGCAACGTCATCGCCTCGGAGGAATTCGGGTGCGTCGTCTCGCAGAATTCCCTCGGCTTCACCTACGCCCTCAACAGCCGCGAGAACAAGCTCACCCCGTGGTACAATGACATCATGCGCGGCGACAACGGTGAAATGCTGCTGGTGCGCGGGCTCGGGCGGTACTATGATATCGTGGCGGGCGGTACGGCGGTATTCTCCCCCTGCAAGGCAGAGTACCTTTCACGGATAGGGAAGCTCATCTTCCGTACCGAGGTCGGGGTGCTGCAAAAGGGCTTGGCTAAGCGCCTCACCGTGCGTATCGAGAACACGGGCGAGCTCGAAAAGCAGTGTGCCCTCTCCTACTACACCGAGCCTGTGCTGTCGTACGACCGCGGCACCTCGGGCAGGGGCGCGGGGCTGGAATACCGCCGCGGCGAGCGTGCCATATTTGTACGCAACCGCTGCAATGAGGGCTTCCGAGGGGAAATGGCGGTAGGCTGCGGCAGCGAATGCGTGATGACCACCGACCGCGAGCGGTTCCTTGCGGGGGACGTGAACGGCGAGGTGCGGGCATTCGCGAATTCCTGCGCCGCGGTCACCGCGAAGGTGAAGCTGCCTCCGCACTCGGTCAGCGAGGTGACATTCACCCTCTGCTACAGCGCCTCCGACGCAGCGGAAATGCTCGATATCGCAGAAAAGGCGGCTCCCGCGGACTTTATCCCGGAATATGAGCGGCACCCTCAAATAAGAAGCGGCAGCGACACTCTCGACAGGCTCTACAACGTTTGGCTGCCGTGGCAGATACTCGGCTGCCGCATGTGGGCAAGGAGCGGGTTTTATCAGAACGGGGGAGCCTACGGCTTCCGCGACCAGCTCCAGGACAGCACCGCCGCCGTGTATTTCATGCCCTCCGAGGCGAAAAGGCAGATACTCCGCTGCTGCGGGGCGCAGTTCATCGCGGGGGACGTGCTCCACTGGTGGCATGAGAGCGAGGACGGCAGGAAGGGCATACGCACCAAGTGCTCGGACGATATGCTGTGGCTCCCCTACGCCGCCGCACACTACGCCGGGGTGACCGGCGATTATGGGATATTCACCGAGCAGGTGCCGTTCATAAACGGCGAGGAGCTCGGCAACGCCCGCGAGAAGTATATGCGCGTCACACAGAGCGGAGTGTCCGCAGGTGTGTATGAGCACTGCGTCAAGTCCCTCGACCGCTGCTGCCGCACCGGACAGCACTCGCTCATCAAAATGGGGAGCGGGGACTGGAACGACGGCTACAGCCGCGTCGGCGAGGACGGCATGGGCGAGAGCGTGTGGCTCTCGATGTTCTATGTCGCTGTGGTGAAGATGTTTGTCCCGATAGCGCGGAAAATGGGTGACGACGGCTATGCCGCGATACTTGAGAAGCGTGCCGCTGCCCTCTCTGCCGCCGTCGAGGACACCGCCTTCCGGAACGGCTACTATCTCCGCGCCTTCTACGACGACGGCACGCCTATGGGAGCCGCGGAGAATGAGTGCTGCCGGATCGATCTGCTCCCGCAGGCGTTCGCGGAGCTGGCGGGCTTACCCGACCGCGCAAAACGCGCGTCGGCGCTCGCGGAAGCCCTCCGCCGCCTGTACGACGAGAAGCACGGTATCATAAAGCTGTTCGACCCGCCCTTTTACCCTGAGTCAAAGGAGGATCCCGGCTATGTGCGCGGCTATCCCGAGGGCATCAGGGAGAACGGCGGTCAGTATACCCACGCCGCTGTCTGGCTCGCTCTCGCAGTCCTGCGAAGCGGCGACCGCGACACCGCCGAAAAGCTCATACAGGCGCTGAACCCCGCCGGGCGCGGCAACGAATACAAGAATGAGCCCTATTTCATGTCCGCCGATATCTATACCAACCCCGAGTGCTATGGCAGAGCAGGCTGGTCTATGTATACCGGCTCCGCCGCGTGGTATTACCGCCTGCTCGGCGAGGCTTACGGAGGTCGCTGCGAGTGAGAGGCTCGCTGCAACAGCGCTTGCGCGCATGAGGCTCTGCCTCAAACTCCGCCCGGGCTTACGCAGCCCGGGACCCGCGGCAACGCGCGGCGTTGCATCCGATACGCTTCGCCTTGCAGCGGGGAGAGACAGAGAATAACAGACGGAATAGGGGGCGTGGGGGCGAAGCCCCCGCAAAAAAAGAAATCCCCCTCCCCGGGGGGAGGGGGCAGGGGTGGGGCGTGCAGACAATGCCGAAGAAAGGATATTTTTTATCAAAACCCTTGCAATTTTACTAAAAATAAGGCATAATAGAAGAAGAAAGCGAGGGCATGACATGGATTTTCTGAAAGTAGATGTATACACAAAGTCGGAGGCTGTGGATATACTGGTAATGCAGCTCTCGGAACTGGGGATAAACGGCTTCGAGATACACGACAGCGCCGATTTTGACGAATTTCTCGAGAACAAGGACGCGAACTGGGACTATGTGGACGACGAGCTCATGGGACTGAAGACCGTCCCGACGCATATCACCCTGTACCTGCAGGACAACGCGCAGGGCTTGGAGACGCTCGCGGAGCTGAAGGGCGTCATGCGTGAACTCTGCGCGAAAGCCCCGGAGCTTTACGGCGAGCCCGATATCCGCGTCGGGAATGTCCGCGAGGAGGACTGGGCGAACAACTGGAAGCAGTACTACAAGCCCTTCACGGTGGGAGACCGGCTGATAGTCAAGCCGTCCTGGGAGGAGGTCTCCGACGCCGGCGGGCGCAAGATACTCGAGATAGACCCCGCCTCGAGCTTCGGCACAGGTCAGCACCACACCACGAAAATGGTCATGGAGCTGCTCGAGGGCGTGATAAAGGGCGGGGAGAGAATGCTCGACCTCGGCTGCGGGAGCGGCATACTCTCGATAGCGGGGCTCCTGCTCGGGGCGAAGTCCGCCTCCATGGTGGACGTATTCGAGAACGCGGTGAACACCGCCGCCGAGAATGTCCGCAAGAACGGCTTCGGTGACGACAGCTTCACAGCCCGACGCGGCAATATCATCGAAGATGAGGCGCTCAGGAGCGCTCTGGGGGGCGGCTACGACCTCATAACGGCAAATATCGTTGCCGACGTGATAATCGCCATGAGCGGGCTTTTCGGGGGCTTCCTGAAGGAGGACGGCACGCTGATAGTCTCCGGCATCATCGACGAGCGCCTTGACGAAGTGATGACCGCCCTCACCGAAGCGGGATTTTCCGCAGAGGAAAAGCGCAGCAACGAGGGCTGGAATGCCATAGTACTGAAAAGGAGCGCGGTATGACCATATCAGTCTGCATGATAGTGAAGAACGAGGAGGCGCAGCTTGCCGCCTGTCTCGACAGCCTTGTGCTGATAGCGGACGAGATAGTCGTGGTCGATACCGGCTCGACTGACCGCACGAAGGAGATAGCCGCGAAATACACCGACAGGATCTATGATTTCCCGTGGATAGACGACTTCGCCGCGGCGCGCAATTTCGCGTTCGCCAAAGCCACAATGGACTACATATACACCGCCGACGCCGACGAGGTGATCGACGAGGACAATATCCGCCTGTTCAGGCGGGTGAAGGAGCTGCTCCCGCCGGAGGTGGAGATAGTGCAGATGTATTATCTCAATCTCATGGAGGAGAACGCGGTCTATAATTCAAAGCGGGAGCTGCGCCCGAAGCTGTTCAGGCGTCTTCGCACATTCGAGTGGGTGAACCCGATACACGAGACGGTGCGCCTCGCCCCGGTGATATACAACAGCGATATAGAGATACGGCACCTCGCCCGGGGACACCACGCGAAGCGCGACCTTGCGGCATTCCGGAAAGCGATAGAGCGCGGCGTGAAGCTCGATAAGGTGCTGCATTCGATGTACGCGAAGGAACTCTTCATAGCGGGGGACAACGAGGACTTACAGCATGCGGTGCCGTTCTTCACGGAGAGCCTCGCCGACCCCGCCCGCTCGGAGGACGAGCACCGCGAGGCGCGGTGCGTGCTCGCGAGGGCGTACAGGCTCGGAGGCGATACGGCGGGATTTTTCGCCCTCTGCCTGCGTGAGACGATAGCAGACCCCTGCGCCGAGATGTGCAGCGAGGTCGGGCATTTCTTCTACGACAGCGGGAATTACTCCGAAGCTCTCTGCTGGCTACACGACGCGATATTCGAGACCGAGGCGGTTATCAGCATATTCGTTCGCGGCACAGAGAACCTGAACCTCCTCGCGGATTGCTGTGAGCGGACAGGCGACCCTGCCAAAGCCGCAGAGTACCGCAGAATGGCGAAGGAATGGGAAGTACCGGAGACGGTATGACAGACCCGCCCCCTGCTTCGGCATTGCCGCCGCAGCAGGGGGCGGGCTTTTTTACTTTCCGCGGACGGAAAGTAAAAACAAATTACGAAAAAAGCTTGCATTTTTTGTTAAAATATGCTATAATAGGTTATACTATTTATAATATAAGGGATTTTCAAAAATGGACGACAATACAAAAGTAACAGATCATGAATACGGCGCCGACGACATACAAGTCCTCGAGGGGCTTGAAGCCGTCAGAAAGCGCCCCGGAATGTATATCGGCTCCACCGGTCCGAACGGTCTGCACCACCTCGTCTATGAGATAGTCGATAACGCTATCGATGAGGCGCTGGCAGGCTACTGTACCGAGATAGATGTCCGTATACTTCCCGGAGACATAATCGAAGTGTGCGACAACGGGCGCGGCATACCGACGGGAATACACCCCAAGGAGGGTATCTCGGCGGCTACCGTCGTTTACACAATTCTCCACGCGGGCGGAAAGTTCGGCGGCGGGGGATATAAGGTGTCCGGCGGTCTGCACGGCGTCGGCGCTTCGGTCGTGAACGCCCTCTCCGAGTGGCTGGAGCTGGAGGTGTACGACGGTAAGGAAGTACACTACCAGAAATTCGAGCGCGGTCACTACGACGAGGAAATGAAGGTCATCGGCAAGACCGACAAGACCGGTACGAAGGTGCGGTTCAAGCCCGACGGAACTATCTTCCACGAGACCGTGTTCAGCTATGAGACCCTGCTCGACCGTATGCGCGAACAGGCGTTCCTCAACGGCGGTCTGCTGATAAACCTCACCGACACCCGCGACGAGAACAACGTACAGGGCGAGAGTCTCCGCTATGAGGGCGGCATCATCAGCTACGTCGAGTGGCTCCAGAAAATGCGCGGCGCGGAGGTGCTGCACCCCGACGTCATCTATCTCTCGGGCGTCATGGACGATATCACCGTCGAGTGCGCGTTCCAGTACAACACCGACTTCAACAGCGAGGGCTTCCGTTCCTTCGCGAACAATATCCATACCATTGACGGCGGTACCCATGAGACAGGCTTCAAAAACGCCCTCAACAAGGTGGTCAACGACTTCGTAAAGGCATATCAGGAGCAGCAGGCTGCCCAGAAAAAGCCGAAAAAGACTACCAAGAAAAAGGAAGGCGAGGAGGAGAAGAAGGAGTTCGTCCGTATCTCCGGCGAGGCGATACGCGAGGCTATCAACGCCGTTATCTCCGTGAAGCTCCCCGAGTGCGAGTTCGAGGGTCAGGTAAAGGGCAAGCTCGGAAATCCCGAGGTGCAGCCCGTTGTTTACAAGATAGTCAGCGACCAGCTCACCTATTACTTCGAGGAGCACCCCGACACCGCGAACATAATCGTCAACAAGGCGATAAATTCGCAGGCTGCGCGAGACGCGGCAAAGAAGGCTATGGAGGCTAAGCGCAAGTCCGCCGCCGACGGCGCGGGACTGCCCGGAAAGCTCTCCGACTGCTACGAAAAGGATACCACAAAGACCGAGATATATATCGTCGAGGGAGACTCCGCGGGCGGCTCGGCAAAGCAGGGCAGGAACAGCGCGTTTCAGGCTATACTCCCGCTCTGGGGCAAAATGCTCAACGTCGAGAAGGCGCGCGCCGACAAGGTCTACGGCAACGACAAGCTCTCCCCGGTGGTGAAGGCTCTCGGAACGGGCATAGGCGAGGACTTCGACATCACGAAGCTGCGCTACGGGCGCATAGTCGTTATGGCGGATGCCGATGTGGACGGCGCGCATATCAGAACGCTGCTGCTCACCTTCTTCTTCCGCTTCATGAGACCGCTCATCGAGGAGGGTCACGTCTACCTCGCGCAGCCCCCGCTGTTCAAGGTGTCCCGCGGCAAGCAGGTGAGGTACGCGTTCTCCGATGAGGAGCGCGACGCGTATATCAGCGAGCTCTCGGGCGAGAAGGACGCGAAGGTCGACGTACAGCGCTACAAAGGTCTGGGTGAAATGGACCCCGAGCAGCTCTGGGAGACCACAATGGACCCCGACAGAAGAACGATGATACGCGTGAGCATGGAGGACGCGGCGAAGGCTGATATGATATTCTCCATACTCATGGGAGACAAGGTCGAGCCGAGACGCGAGTTTATCGAAACGAACGCGCGCTTCGTCGAAAACCTCGATATTTAAGGTAATACTATGAACTCCGAAGAAAACAACGAAAAGCAGATAGAGAAGCTTGCGCGCATGGAGCGGATATACGCCGACGAGAAGAAGCACGACTCGGTCATCGACCGCATAAAGGAGGATGACGAGGACGCGTGCGCAACGGCGAGGAAATTCTTCCGCTGGGCGCTGCTCATAGTGTGGGCGGCGTGCGCGGTAACGCTCGTGACGGGCGGGGATTTCTCGATATCGGCGGGCGCGATGCTCATAACAGGCGGGATCTACGCGGCGCTGTGCATTACCAAGTTCCTGCAGGAAGGCAAGAAGGGTGATGTGGCTGTATCGGCTGTGGTAGCTGTGGCGACTATATCGCTGGGCATTCTCCTGCTTGTGAGCGACACGGGATTTTAAGCTATGAGCAGTGAGATTTTAAAGGTAAGATTTGACAACACGCCCGAGGAGATCGAGGCGGCATACAAGGCATTCCACGACAAATACACACTCCGCCGCAAGATAATATACACCGTCATTTATCTGATAGTGATAGTGCTTGCCGCCGACCTCATAATCCGCGACCAGGCGAATATTGCGGGCTACATCGCGGGTGGGCTTTCCCTCGGCATACTGATCTTCAACTGGGTCAAGCCGGTGCTTATCCGCAAGAAGATGTTACAGGGAATGGCGGAGCTCGGCACGGACGAGACCTACAATATGTCACTCTTTGAGGACAGGATAGAGGTCGAGACCGAGATAACCCCTGCCGACGCAAAGACCGAGACAGTCGCGATAACCACTCACGGGGTATTCCCCGTAGAGGAGGGCAGCGAGGCGGCAAAGGAGCTTGCCGAGCACCCCGAGCTCGTGAAGGACGAAACAGAGATAGCCAAGACTGTCTACCGCCTCGCGGAGACCGAGATATTCATGGCGGATCGTAAGGACCTCCTCCTCATATTCGTAAACCGCTCCTATATCCATGCAGTCCCAAAGCGCTGCCTGGGCGATAAGGAGCTGCTCGATTTCAAAGCCTATTTCGAAGAAAAAGGTCTCTGCTGAGCAGCCTCTTGGCGGCTTCTCTGAAATTCCGACCCGAGCGAAGCGATAATAAACAGAAAAGGAACTAAATTCCAATGGAACAGAACTATGTGGAGTCTATCCACCCGAACGAAAAGCTGTATGAAGTAGATGTTGTGAAGGAAGTGCGCAAGTCGTTCCTTGACTACTCGATGTCGGTCATCGTGTCGCGTGCGCTGCCGGACGTGAGGGACGGACTGAAGCCCGTCCACAGGCGCATAATCTACACCATGAACGACGCGGGCAACACCTCGGACAAGCCGTACCGCAAGTGCGCGTACACTGTCGGAGAGGTGCTCGGTAAGTACCACCCCCACGGCGACGCGTCCGTATATGACGCAATGGTGCGTCTGGCGCAGGACTTCTCGCTCCGCTACCCTATGGTGGACGGACACGGGAACTTCGGCTCCGTGGACGGAGACCCGCCCGCCGCTTACCGTTATACCGAGGCGAGACTTGCTAAGATAGCGAACGAAATGCTCGCCGACATCAACAAGGACACCGTGGATTTCGGCACGAACTACGACGATAAGCTGAAGGAACCGAAGGTGCTGCCGTCGCGCTTCCCGAACCTGCTGGTGAACGGCAGTATCGGTATAGCCGTCGGCATGGCGACTAATATCCCCCCGCACAATCTGTGCGAGGTGATAGACGCCATCGACCTGCTGATAGACAATCCCGACGCGGGACCCGAGAGCATAATGAGCTGCATAAAGGGACCGGATTTCCCCACCGGCGGTATCATAATGGGCTATTCGGGCATACGCTCCGCTTACTACACCGGGCGCGGCAAGATAACCCTGCGCGGCAGAGCCGAGATAGTCGAGGAAAAGACCCACACAAGGATAGTCATCACCGAGATACCCTACATGGTCAACAAGACCAGACTGCTGGAATCTATCGGCGAGCTGATGCGCGACAAGCGTATCGAGGGCATCTCGACCCTTCGCGACGAGTCCGACAGAACGGGCATGAAGATCGTGCTGGAGCTTAAGCGTGAGGCTAACGCCAATGTGGTGCTGAACAAGCTCTATACCTTCACACAGCTTCAGGATACCGTCGGCGTCATTATGCTGGCACTGGTGAACGGTGAGCCGAAAATACTTCCACTCAAGGATATGCTCACCAATTACCTCGATTTCCAGGTGGAGGTAATCGAGCGCAGAACCCGCTTCGACCTCGAAAGAGCACGCAACCGCGCACACCTGCTGCAGGGCTTCATGCTCGCCATCGACAATATAGATGAGGTAATTGCTATACTGCGTTCGAGCAAGACCGTTCAGGAGGGCAAGGAACGCCTTATGGAGCGCTTTAAGGAAGCCGACCTCGGTCAGCTCCTCACCCGCGCAATGGACGAGCAGTACAAGAACATAGTTTTCGAGCATGAGATAGGGCTCTCCGAGGCACAGGCTGACGCTATCGTGCAGATGCGCTTAGCGCAGCTCACCGGGCTCGAGAAAGAAAAGATAGAGGAAGAGCTTGCCGAGATAATGGGCAAGATAGGCGGCTTTATGGAGATACTCTCCGATAAGTCGAAGGTGTACGCCGTAATCCGCGAGGAGCTCGAGGTCATCAAGAAGAAGTACGGCGATGAGCGCCGCACCTCTATCGAGCAGGTAAGCGGTGAGGTGGATATCGAGGATCTCATACCCGTCGAGGAATGCGTCCTCACCTACACCAATCTCGGCTACTTAAAGCGTCAGCCCGTAGAGGTGTATAATCTCCAGAGGCGCGGCGGCAAGGGCGTTTCCGGTATAAAGCAGCGTGATGAGGACTTCGTCGAGAATGTCTTTATCTCCTCCTCTCATGATAACCTGCTGTTTGTGACGAACAAGGGCAATATGCACAAGATAAAGTGCTTCGAGGTGCCGGAGGGCTCCCGTCAGAGCAGGGGTACGAATATCGTCAACCTCGTCCAGTTCGAGGAGGGCGAGAAGGTCGCCGCGATAATCAAGACCTCCGACTTCGCGGAGAACAAGATGTTCGTCTGCATAACCAAGCTCGGCAAAATAAAGAGGACCCCTCTCTCGGCATTCAGGAATATCCGCAAGAAGGGGCTGCGCGCCATAAATCTCGCGGAAGAGGACGAGATAGCGGCAGCATACATCACCGAGGGCGATTCGGGAGTGCTGATAGCTACCCACAACGGCAACGCTGTCTGCTTCTGGGAAACTCAGGTCCGCTCAATGGGCAGGACTGCGGCAGGCGTCCGCGGTATAAAGCTGCGTGACGGCGATTACGTTGTCGGCGCCACAAAGGTATATAACGAGAATATGACTATCCTCACAGTCACCGACAAGGGTCTCGGCAGACGTACAGAGGTCGTGAAATACCCCATGCGCAAACGCGGAGGCTACGGCGTGCTCAACTACAAGGTGAGCGATGAGAAGGGCTATGTATGCGGCATACGCGCGCTCGGCACCGATGACGACGTTATCCTCATCAGCTCCGACGGTGTTATTATCCGTATCCGCGCGAATGACCTGCGCAATATGGGCAGATACGCGACCGGCGTAAGGGTGATGAGACTTTCCGAGGAGAACAGAGTCGTCTCCTTCACCCGTACGGAGCACGATGACAACGAACAGACCGTCGCTGTCGAGCAGGAATCCGAGGAGGATATCCGTGAGTCCGAAGCCGAGGAAGCCGCCGAGGTGCTCACCGATGACGCGGATCCCGACGATGACGGAGAAGAAGAGTAATTTCCGACAAATTAAACAAGGCTGCATAGTCAATGGGCTATGCAGCCTTTTTGTTTTATCTTCATCTGTGCCCGAAGTGCTCAGACGTTCCGGCTGTTCCGGGAGATAAGCTCGGACATCGCGGCAGGGACAGCGTAATACGAGCCCTGTATGATATCGCAGCCGGCGTCACAGAGCAGCTGCGCCGTCTCCTCGTCGTCGGCTCCCTGCGCCATGACCTCAAGGGGGATAGATCTGAGCATACTTACCGTACCCTTGAACAGAGCCTTGCCGCGCTCATCGGAGACTGTGGCTACTATGCTCCTGTCGAGGCGCACCGCCTTTATGGGCATATCGAGGAGATGCCGCAGGTTCGAGTAGCCCCGCCCGAAGCCGTCGAGCACTATGGTATAGCCCTGCATGGAGAGCTTGCGGAGGTTCTCGTCGAATACGCTGCTCATGTTCTCGTAGGCGGACTCCTTGATGCCGAAGCCTATCTGCTCCGGGTCAACACGGTACTTCTCGCGGAGCCGCCATATCGTGTCTGTGAGATCCATCTGCATGACCTGATTGACAGACATACGGATATACATACGGGATAGCCCCGCCCTTGAAAGCTCATCGCGTGAGGCGTGAGAGAACGCCTCCTCCAGCACGCTCTCCCCGAGGCGGACTATCAGACCGCTCTCCTCAGCGGCGCTGATGAGAAGGTCGGCGTCTATATCGCCGTAGACCTCGTCGGACAGCTCTATGACCGCCTCCGCGGAATCGAAGCTCCCGGTGCGGACATCGCGGATAGGCTGGTAGCGTACCTTCAGCCCGCCGGACTTCACCGCGCGGTCAAGTATCTCGTCCATGTGCGCTTCTATGCGGTAGGTGCGGTCGGAAATGACCGCGGAGGCGCGGGTGAATATCTTGTTGTAGTCCACGAAGCGCGGGAAGTTGTGCCCGAAGCGTAAAAGCTCGTCCACCGTGTCTATCTCCGCCGGAAAATGCACGGTGACGATGCGGGCATCGGGACGGGCTCCGGTCTTGAGAATGCTCTCCCCTGCCCTGCGGACGCTGTCGCGTATCTCGGGGATAGCCTGAACGGGGTTGTAGGAGGTGTCCTCGAGGATAAAGTAGAAATTGCCGGGCTGCTCGAAATATATCTCGGCGGCTACACGCTCACGGCGCGCGAACAGGCGCACCTGCTCCTCTGTCGCGTGAATGTAGGTGTAGAATGAGTCCTTCAGGAAGCTCGCCATCTCCTCGGCATTGGTTATGCTGAGAATGACGACCTGCACCTCCTGCCCCGTCGCCTGTATTTTGGCCATCTCGCCGCAGAACGCCCTGTATCCCGGCAAGCCGGTGGTCAGATCCACCTGTCGCTCGGGGCGCTGCATGAACAGCACGATAAAAAGCAGGGTGAGCGAGGTAGCGAAGGATTCGAGCAGCAGAAACGAGAAGAGATACTGTACTCCCACCACCGCGAGATTGACAAGGTACATCGACATCAGTGCCCACCATGAGCCGCGGTCGAGGGTGTATCTGTGGAACAGGAGATAGCCCGTGCCGAATACCATGTAGCACATGGCGAAGACGTACACGAGGATTATATTGCTGCCGCGTATGTAGCCGCTGGTCTCGGAGACGGTGAATACCGCGCCGGTGAACTCGTTCGTTATCAGCATGAACAGTATGCCGCCGTACGGCAGGAACAGCAGAAGCTTCCTCCACCATGCCTTTATGCGGTACCACGTCTTGGTAATGGAGATGACGTAGAAGATGTAGACCGCGTTCACGCCGTTGCGGGAGATGAAGTAGAAGTACTCGCATATCTTCGACCACATCTGCCCCTCGGGACCGATAGGATAGGTGATGTAGGCGAGACGGTCGAGAAGCTCCCACGCGTCCGCGATGAACGCGCAGGCAAGAAGCAGGAGGAACAGCTTGTTCGACCTGCCCTTGGTCATTTTACGGAATGCCGCCGTACACAGTATGATGATAAATATCGGAACGGCGCATATATCAAAGTAAAGAACAGGCTCCATATCTCTTATTTCCTCGCAAACAGCAGTCCGAAGGTGCCGGGACCGCAATTGGCGGATACCGCCGGCGACGCTTTCTGGACATATATATTGTCGAAATCGACTATCCTGCCGACCTCGCGTTTGATATCCTCTATCTCCTCATGCTTGAGTCCCACGCAGGTAAGGAACAGTGTCGAGGTGTCGATGCCGGCGGGGGAACGGAGAGCTCTGCGGACATACCTCATGCGGGCGCTGCGCAGGTTCCCGAAATATATCCTCCCGACATTGAGCCCGCCCTCCTTCATCACCATGACGGGGTGGGCGGAGAACGCCGCGCACAGCCTGTTGACGCTCTCGGAGAGCCTGCCGCTGCGGCAGAGGTAGGAGGTGCTGTCGAGAATGAAGCTGGTCTGTATCCTGCCGGACATAGCCTTAAGCTGAGCGGTGATCTCCTCGGTGCCGAGTGGATGGTCGCCGTCGGCGAGAGCCTTGGCGGCGAGCACCATGAGCCCGGTGCCGCCGGAGAGCTGCTCCGAATCGAGCACGCTGACATTGTAGAAGGCGAGAGCCGCCTCGCTCGCGTTGGCAAAGCCCTCACTGATATGCTTGCCCATGGAGATGTGAAGGATATGCTGGGCACGGGAGAGCTGCTTCGCGAAGAATTCCTCGTAATCCTCCACAGAGGGTGCTCCGCTGCGGACGGAGAGACCGCTTTCCCGCATCGAGCGGACGAGCACCTCGCCGTCGGTCTCGGTCTCGTCGTCAAATACTCCGGTCCCGGTATATACCTTGTACGGGATCACCGGAATGTTCAGCTTCTGCCGCAGGCTCTTGGGGAGATCCGCGACGGTGTCGGTCGTTATCAGCAGCGGGAGCTTCCGGCGGGCTTCGCGTACAAGCCCGCTCGGGTCGTAGCGGGTCACGCCGCCGCCCTTTATATCCACAAGATCTGGCGGCAGCATCTCAAGGAGCGTCTCTTCGAGGAGCTCATGGTCTATCGGCTTCAGCAGATACGCATCAAAGCCCTCCCGTCGGTACAGCGCCTGACTTTCGCTGTCAGCGTTGGCGGTGAGTATGATGACGGGGGTCTCGCGGCAGGAGCCGCCCGACTGCTCCCTAATGGCGTGGAAGCACTCTATGCCGTCCATGCCGGGCATCATGTGGTCCATAAGGATAGCGTCGTAGTGCGTCTCCATAGTCTTTTTCAGGCACTCCGCGCCGCTTGAGGCGGTGTCGGTCTTTACCTTCGTCGCGCGCAGGAGCTTCACGGCAACAAGCAGATTCGCGCTGTTGTCGTCCACTATCAGGATATGGGCGTTAGGAGCCTCGAAGCTCTCGCGGTAGCGCGTTCTCGCTCCCGCGCCGTGCAGCAGCGAGTCAAGTGTGAACCTCCCTATCTCACGCTCGTCAACTGTCTCCTGCTCTATGGAAACGGTGAAGGTCGAGCCCTGCGTATAGATACTGCTGACCGATATCTCCCCTCCCAGCAGCTCCACAAGCTGCTTTACGATAGAGAGACCGAGCCCTGTGCCCTCGATATAGCGGTTTTTGTCGGAGTCGGCGCGTCTGAACGCGTCGAACAGGTGGGGTATGCTCTCCTTGCGTATGCCCATGCCCGTATCCTCGACAGAGTAGGTGACAAGAGCGCGGTTCTCCCCGGTGCGGCGGCAGTGTACGGACAGATTGACGCTGCCCAATTCGGTGTATTTCACCGCATTGTTCAGCAGGTTTATGAGTATCTGCTTTATGCGCACATCGTCTGACAGGAGCTGCGCGGGCAGGCTCGGGTCAACGTCTATAGTGAACTCCAGTCCCTTTTCCTGCGCCCTCACCCATATCATGTTCACGATCTCCGACAGCATCCTGCCAACATCGTAAACTACCGGTATCATCTCCATTCTGCCCGACTCCATTTTCGACATATCGAGTATGTCGTTGATAAGGGAGAGCAGCATATTGGAGGCGGAGCGGATATTCCTCGCGTCCTCCGCGACCTCGTCCGAGATGTCCTCGCGCAGTATCATCTCGTTGAGACCGATTATCGTGTTTATGGGAGTGCGTATCTCGTGGCTCATGCTGGAGAAGAAGCGGCTGCGGGACTTGCTGAGCTCCTCTATCTGGCGGCTCTTCTCGTCGGAGCGCTCGGTCTCCTTCCTCAGCACCCGTATCTCAAAGCCCACCATAAGGCTCAGCATCGCGCCGACAAATACCATAGACACATACGAGTCAAGGTAGGCTGTCTCCACGGAGTGCTCCATCTGAAGCTCCGGGAAGCTGTAGCCCACCAGATAGCATATCCCGGCGACTATCGCCTCGAGCACAAGGAAGATGTACTTCGCCTTCCCGTACACTATCAGGCTCAGAAACAGCGAGCAGAACAGGAACCACAGCGGCGTGCCGCCGTAAATGCCGCCGCCCGTGAAAAATGTGAGCGGCATCAGCAGGAATATGATTATAGCCGCGATTATGTTCGCGACAAGGCTTATCTTCTTTTTCTTCACCGCGTAGATTACAAGGATAAGGAATATGAAAAATCCCGACGCAAGCATTATTATGTCGGGGATTGTCTCGCCTATGAACAGACCGACTATGGCAACGGCGGCTATGGCGGTGAGCGCGAGCGAGGCAAGCAGTATGAACAGTCTCTCCTGCACCGGACGGCTCTCGTCACGGACAGCGGCTATTATTCTCTTCACTCTCCGTCACCTCCCGGCGCAAATTCCAGTATCCCGCCGCCGTCCTCATCGCCGCCGTCGGGGAAGAATTCCAGCACAGCATCGGAGCCTCCGGGCTCTCCCATACCCTCCGTCCCGCCTGTCACGGCGAGTATCGCCCGCATGAGCGCACCGTACCCCGAGATAAATCCCGGGTGAAGCGTGTCGACCGTGCCGGAGTCCCCCGCTTTCGCGGCAGCTTCGAGCCGTCTCGCGGTCTCGGAAAGCTCCGCCGCGCCGATCATCTTCGAGGTGCTCTTTATCGCGTGGACGCGGGTGGCGTAGTCCTTCAGGTCCTTTCCGGCATAGTATGTCTCCAGCTCATTGAGCTTTGAGACGCTGTTCTTCGCGTACTCCGCGATAAGCTCCCTGTAAAAGCCGTCGTCATTGCGGCTGTAGATAAGTCCGTTCCCGATATTCACGCCCAGCGCTCTCATGGGAGCGTAGGGGTCGTCTGCGGGCGAGGGAGCGTTCTCCGCGCTTCGCGTCCGCTCCGGTGCTTCAGCCGCCGGGAGTGCGGGCTGTACCGGGTCGGTGTCGTACACGATCACCGACCGGGGCAGTACGCGCTTGAGCACACGCTCCAGCTCCGTCAGGTCTATCGGCTTCGCCACAAAGCCGTCAAAGCCCTCGGACAGGAACATCTCCCTCGCGGAGCTTATGGCGTTGGCGGTGAGCGCCACGACGCAGAGATCCTTGTGCACCTTCGACGCGTTCAGCCGCAGCCTCTTCATTGCCTCCACACCGTCCATACCGGGCATCATGTGATCCATGAAGATTATGCCGAAGTCCTCGCTCCCGCAGAGCTGCACGGCTTCCATGCCGCTCGCGGCGGTGGTGACGGTCATGCCGTAGGTCTCCAATATGCCGCGGGCGACCATGAGGTTCATGGGCTCGTCGTCCACCACAAGAGCCTTTACGCCGGGACAGGACATACTGCCGTTCTCGGAGTTGACGGCATCGTCATGGGCACGGTCGATGAAGCTCGCGATCTGCCCGCCGTAGAAGGGCTTCGGGATAAGGGTGATTTCGGGGGAGACACTGCCG
Organism: uncultured Ruminiclostridium sp.; assembly: GCA_905235805.1. Classification (GTDB taxonomy): domain Bacteria; phylum Bacillota; class Clostridia; order Oscillospirales; family Ruminococcaceae; genus Ruminiclostridium_E. The sequence goes on along the minus strand of CAJOMV010000015.1, from coordinate 6,421 downwards.
CTGAAGTCCCTGTCCTCGACGAGTGCCACATTCATTCTGCGGGCAAGGCTGTCGATATAGTCCTTGTGCACGCGGTACTCACCGGTACCCACGAAGAGATGGGTGATCTCGCAGGAGCCCGCCAGTTTCTCCAGCTCCTCACGCGACTGGACGCGGTGGAAGGAGAGGTCAAGCCCCGAGACAAGGTGGGAGATGACCTGTATATAGTACTCCCTCACCCGCGGCTCCTCGGTCGTCGTAAAGCCGAGGAAGCCCGCGATGAAGGTGTTTTCCCTGTTCGTCACGGAGATGCAGGGACTGCTGTCCCCTATCTCCTGCGGTATGCTGACATGAACGGTGGTGCCGAAGCCGGGAGTGCTCTCGATAGAGAGGAAGCCGCCCATTGCGCGGGCAAAGCCGCTGACTATCGGTATCCCGAGACCTAAGCCGCCCGCTGTGCGGGTGCGTCCCGAGTCCACCTGATAGAACTTCTCGTAGATACGCTCTACTTCCTCCTCGGTCATGCCGACACCGGTATCGGATATCTCTATGATGAGGTTCACGCCGTAATCGCGCTTTCTGGCGGTGATACCCGCGTAAACGCCGCCGGAGTTCGTGAACTTGAAGCCGTTGGTGATGAGGTGCTGCATTATCTTCTTTATCTTAACGGCGTCACCTATCAGCTCCGCGGGTACCCCGGGCGACAGGTCTATGATAAGGTCGAGCCCGTAGTCCTCGGTATAGCGGAGCTGTGAGATAAGGTCGTTCACCAGCGAGCTTATCATATAATTCTCATTCGTGACGGAGAGCTTTCTCATATCCGTCTCGGTAAAGTCAAGGATATCCCCGACCTGGTCGGCTATGCGGTGTCCCGCGTCGGCTATGGCGTCGATATTCTTGCGCACGCCCGCGGGGAGTTCCTCCTTCTCCATTACGGAGGCAAGACCCATGACCGCGTTTATCGGGGTGCGTATCTCGTGGGAAACGTTGGCGAGGAAGTTGTTGGCACGGGCGTTCTCCTCCTCCACCGCCTCGATGCGGTCAATGTACTTCCGCTCGGTGGTTCTCCACACCGCGGCTATCCTGTCCGTCAGAATGGCTGCCAGGACTATCACCGCAAAATGCCATGTCGTGCGTATTACTCCTGAGAGCTCAAAAACTGCTCCGCCCTCGTCGCTTGCCATGAAAAGGTGGAACACCATGCCTGCCATTCCGCATACAGCTCCCGCTATCGCCAGCGGACGCTCACCCGACACGGAGAATATCAGGATAATGACGATCACGGCAGAACTGCTGTCATAGACCGTGGGTATCTTGACGGCGTAATAAAACAGCTCGAGAATAAGAAAGAAACCATAGATGTATGTTTTCGCCATATCGGCAAGTCTTGCGTAGATATGCATACAAACGCAGAGTATGGGACCCACGGCGATGACGGGTATCATCCAGAGCTCCCAGTCCAGCACCCTGTTGAGCGTAATTATGACAACGGAGAATACTGTCAGCGCGATAAGCGCCATTATGTGCGATGCCGAATGTATATCGCTGTTAGTCCTTTTCCCGTCCATTCAGGTCATTCCTCTCTCATGTTATAGCCTATGCCCTCATCCATTATCCGGAGCACCGCGTCCGCGAAGCTCCCGCCGCAGCGTCACAAGCTCCACGGTATTCCGCACGCGCAGCAGCAGCACCTCCGGTACGAATGGCTTTTTGATGAAGTCCATTGCCCCGAGGGAGAGCCCCCTGATCTCGGCTTCCGCGCTCTCATCGGCGGTGAGGAAGATGACCGGGATCTCCGCAGCCCCGTTCCCGAGGGCACGGAGCTTCTCAAGCGTCTCGAAGCCGTCCATTCCCGGCATATTGATGTCCAGCAGTATCAGGTCGGGCTGCCCGTTTTCCGTAATGTAATCGAGCAGTGCCTGTCCCGATTTCAGCGCGGTGACGCGCATATTGTTCCTGCTGAGTATCCGTCCCGCGACATGAAGGTTCGCCACATCGTCATCTACCACTATTATCCAGTTTGCCATTATTCATTGCCTCTCTTTTATCTTATATTTTATTCGCCCGATATATTATCATTTATCTGTCCGGTCCTCTTTCTGAAAAGCTCTGTGAGCTCGCCGTGTCTCTGCTTTATCGCAGAGCCGTCTCCCGCCTTCGCGGCGTCCTCCAGCTCCTTCGCGAGAGCAGATACATCGTCGGCGCCTATGGTCTTTGATATGCTCTTGAGACCGTGTACATACACCTTGTACTCCGCCCAGTCCTCCTTCTCGAGAGCTCCGTTCAGCTCACCGAGCCGCTTTTTCTCCGACTGCGCGTATTCCCGCAGCATATCGCGGTAGAATGCGGGGTCGCCGGCGCAGTAGCTCTGTCCCGCCTTCATGTTGAAGCCGAGAGCCGAGAGCCTTTCCTCAAAGCCCTCATCGCTGCCGGAGCCGCCGTCACCTCCGCCGGGAGCGAATTCCAGCACCACCTCGTCATCTGCCGGGGCAGTTGCCCGCGGCACGGGAGCCCCGGCAGGCTCTCCGGCAGCTTCGCCCTCCTCCGCGGTGTACACCGCGAGCTCGTCCGGGAGATACCGCAGCAGCTTCTGCTCAAGCTCCCCTATCTCCATAGGCTTCGGCAGATAGTCATCAAAGCCCGCCTCAAGATACTGCTCACGCGCGCCCATTATGGCGTTCGCCGTGAGGGCTATCACCGCCGCGCCGCCGAGGAGATCCTCCTCCTTCAGCCGCTGCAGCGTCTCGATGCCGTCCATTTTCGGCATCATGTGGTCGAGGAATACTATATCATAGCGCTTCTTCTTCATTATCTCTATGGTGTCGGCACCCGAGGAAACTATGTCGGGCTTTATGCCGAACAGCTTCATGAAATTGCGCGCCACCTTGAGGTTCATAACGTTGTCGTCGGTCACGAGGACCCTCGCGCCGTCAAAGCGCACCTTCTCCGTTTTCTTGTGCTCCGCCGCGGCGTGCCTGTTCATCGCGGAGCCGAGGGGAGTCTTGTCGGCTATCCCCTGCTTTATGCTGAAGGAGAAGACCGAGCCGCTGCCGTAGACGCTCTCGACGCTAAGCTCGCTGTCCATGAGGGCGAGGAGCTTGGTGACTATCGCCATGCCGAGACCCGTGCCCTCGATGCTGCGGTTGCGCTTCTCGTCAAGGCGGGAGAAGGACTCGAACAGCTTATCCATGTCCTCCTCGCGTATGCCGATGCCGGTATCCTTCACGGAGACGGCTATCGTCACCTCGGTATCTGTCATGGAGGCGCACTTCATCTCAAAGCGCACCGTACCGCGGTCGGTGTACTTGACGGCGTTGGTCAGCAGGTTGGTTATCACCTGCGTTATACGCACATCATCGCCCACAAGCACCGACGGAAGGCTCTCGTCAACCTCCGTGACGAATTCGAGACCCTTGACCCGCGCGCGCTCGGAAACGGAATTCACGAGGTTATGCACTACCGCCGCGAGCTCATACTGCACGGAGAGTATCTCCATTTTGCCGTCCTCTATCTTGGAGAAGTCGAGTATGCTGTTGACGAGGGACAGGAGAGTGCGTCCCGCGGTCTGTATGTTTTCCGAATACTCGGTTATGTCCTTGTCCTCCGATTCGCGCAGTATCATCTCGTTCATGCCCAGCACGGCGTTTATCGGCGTGCGTATCTCGTGGGACATCTGCGCCAGAAAACGGCTCTTCGCCTTTCCCGCTTCGGTAGCGGCGTCGGCAGCCTCCTGCATACGGGCGGTGACGCTGTTCTGCCACTTTATCAGACGGGTCAGCAGCCTGAACACCATGATGATGCAAACCACCACAGCCGCGAACGCGAGAACGACTAACAGAAGGCTCTGCCCGTACACCGTCCATATACTGCTGACACTGTACACCGCGAAATTGGTCAGCTCGTTGCGCTTTGCGGTAACTGCGCGGGGAAGTCCATTATAGTCGGTTATAAGGATAGTCCTGCCGCTGTCGGGAGCGAGCTCGCCATAGCTTAACTCCGAAATGTTCGTGGAACCGTTCTCGGACATCTGGAGCCGTCCGTCGGGGTGGTTTATGATATTGCCGAACGCGTCGGTGAGGAACGCGTATCCGTGGTCGGTGTAGCTGCCGCTGAGTATCTCGGTGAGCTTATCCATATAGAAATCTATGCCGAAGTTGCCGAGAAATTCCCCGGTGGAGGCATCGTGGACCTGACCGGATATGGTGACGCAGTAAAGTCCCGTCTGCTCGTCGTAGTAGGGCGCGGAAACGCTCCAGCCCTCCGACGAGGCGAGGGTATCCTTGTACCAGCCGCGCTCCTCCACCTTCCAGGTGTTGTCCGGCAGCCAGCCCGAGTTCATATAAACGGTGGGAGTGAGGCGGGGATTTGCCATATACGCCGCGGATATCTCGGGGAACTGCTTCACTATCGAGTCAAAGCGCTCTATGGCGCTCTCGTAGTCGCGGAGCATCGAAGGGTCGGTGGAGACCATGCTGACGAACATATCCAGTATGCTCTTCTGCTTGTATATCCACTCGGAGAGCTGACTGTCGTAGGTGACGACGCTGTTCTCCATTTTCGTGTTGCCGAGGCTTATGCCGAAGAACGCGGTCGCGATGAAGCTTATGAGCATCACGATCAGCAGTATGACGAATATCAGGTCGCGGTAGCGGGTGCTCATGCGGAGGAGCTTGCTGTCCTTCGGCGAGTCCTCCTTGTTCTCGGTGCGGACTATGCTCGAATAGGACAGTATCTGCCGTACCATGTCCGAGAGCTTCTCGCCCGATTCGTGTATTGCGGTGAGACGCTCCCCTGCCGTCTCAACATCGGGCAGGCTTACGGTCTCGGAGTTCGCGAGGATACGGCGGAGCGGAGTCTCCAGCTCGAGGGAGACGCTCTGTATGAACTCCTCCTTCGCGTTGAGCGCGGATTCCGCCTTGCGCTGATTTCTCGCGGATACTATATACAGTATTATGACTACGACAAAAAGCAGAAGCGTGAGTCCCAGCGCCACTATCAGCTGGATATACGAGGTGCGGTACAGATCCCAGTCGCTCTCGCTCACTATCAGATACCACCCCGAAGCCGAACGCGTCGCGAACAGGTTCTCATAGAAAAGCCCCTGCCTCACGCGGTGGGTGACGAAGCCGCTGCTGCTCTTGGCAAGGTAGAATACCCCCGAATACTCCGGGAATATGTCGGTGAGCTTCTGCCCGATGTATGACTCATCGGAGCCTCCGGCGATTATACCGTCGCCGGTGACCACTATCGCCTTCTTCAGACCGCCCTCCAGCAGGCTCTTGACGTGCGCCTGTATGTTCTCCATCGTGTAGTCCACCGCGACTACCGTCTCACCGTCCGCCAGCAGAGCCGAGACGGTATAGCAGATATTCCCCGTCAGCGCGTCTATATAGGGCGGGGTAACATACGCGTCACCACCGCCGCGCACGGCTCCGGTGTACCACGATCTCTCCTCGGTCACATAGCCGTCGGGCTTTATAAAGTCGGGTATTATGTCCCAGCCCGGACCCGCCGCGTAGACGTTGAACGCCCCTATGCCGCGGGTGATGAGCTCCGCCTTATGATTATACAGATACGCCCTCAGGACAGCCTTGTCGTCAAGGAGCGGCTGTACCCCGACACCCGCTTCGAGGGTAACGAGCTTGGCTTCGTTTATGGTGCTCTCGAGCTCTCCGCTTATAGTCTCGAGTCTGTACATACCCGTTTCTCTTGTCTGCTGTGAGGTCATCTGGAATACCGTCACCGCGTACATCATAATGACAGCTATGACCATTACGGCTATCACTGCCGCGGCAGCATAGCTGTGTTTCTTTTTATTCATCGGCAATGCTCCTCCGCATTTTGACCGCTATTACCGCATTTTACTATACTATAACATAATAGCACATCAACCTTTTTTTGTCAATGAAAGGCAGTATATCCGGGTAAATTTTTTTGATAAAACGTTAATTGAGCGTTTTTATGTGCCGCGGGGCACTTATCTGAAATAAACATTTATGCTTATTGTTTCTTGCAATTTTGCTTATTATATCTTATATATACCCGGTATACGGTTCTTAACACCCCATGTATATTCACTTTTATAAAAGCTTTTTATTGTTTAAGAATATTTTAGCAAATCATATTATATTATAAATTTGACATAATAGATACTTTTTTTATTTACCCCATTTGTTAAAGCCGAACGCTTCCGCGTTCGGCTCAACAATATCTATGAGATGGGTAAATGGTCTAAAGATAAATTTTGCGATTTTACCGATTTTTCAGTCCTGAATTATACAGTTCTGATGTCTCAGTACCGAAATAGTCCAGACAGATACGGACAGAGCCCGTATCAAGAGTCCTGAACCGAAGCCGACTTTATCGAGATAGGCTTTATTGTATCCAACTATGCTTATCTGCTTAAAGCATTTCAGCAGAATGATCTGTTCTATGAATACGT
>CAJOMV010000014.1 GCA_905235805.1 uncultured Ruminiclostridium sp. | reverse complement strand
TTAAAGTTTTTTGAAAGGGGGTCTGGGGGAAAAATTTTTTTCAAAAAATTTTTCCCCCAGTCTCGAGCGCCAGCGACCCTATCGCCGCCAGGCGACGACTCGAGCGCAAGTGACCCTTAGCCGAGAGCCGCAGACTCGAGGAGCTCCAACCGAGCGGTGCCGTCGTCGTAGGCGGTCATCTTTGCCATAACGCCGAGGGGCAGGAACATATTGAGGCGGCTGTGACCTGCGGGGACGCCCTTTATCGCGGGCTTGCCTATGCGTTCGGCGAAGCTCGTGATGACCTTTTCGGCGCTTATGCCCTCGGTATCGGGGCAGTCCACAAGGTCACCTATGAGGATACCGTCTATGCGGTCGAACAGCCCGTTCATCTCAAGCTGGCGGAGCATTCGGTCAATGCGGGAGGCATACTCGCCCGTCTCCTCTATCAGCAGGATATTGTGGTCGCCCTTGAGCTCGTACTCCGTGCCCGCGAGAGATGACAGCACAGTGAGGTTGCCGCCGATTATCATGCCCTCCGCTGTACCGGCGACTACCGTTTTGAGCTCGCGGTTCGTGGGGAGCTCTATGCGACCTATGGGCTCCGGATTTGTAAGCCCGTTCAGGAACTGGTCGGACGTGTAGCGGTATACCGTTGATACAAAGCTCGCGAGAAGGGGTCCGTGCACCGTAGCTATGCCGCTGCGCTCCTGGAGGGCGATATGCAGCGCCGTCACGTCGGAGTACCCTATGAACAGCTTCGGGTGCTTCGCTATCATGTCATAGTCAAGATACTGCAGAACTCCCGCGGCTCCGCTGCCGCCCTGCAGGCAGAGTATCGCGTCTATACTGTCGTCCTCGAAGAAAGCGTTGATGTCCTTCGCGCGCTGCCTGTCGGTCCCCGCGTAGTAGCGGTAGCGTGCTGTCACGGAGGGGGCTATCTCCACCTTGTAGCCGGCGTTTTTCAGATAATTGACAGCCTTGCTGTACGCGTCGTCCTTAATATAATACGATGTGGCGACTATACCTATCGTGTCGCCCTCCTTCAGCGCCTTTCCCTTGAGAGTCGGGAACTCATACAGCGGGTGCTTCTTGTCCGACAGCACCTTGTATATCCGCGCCGCTATCTCGCCGCACGACTTGTAGATGCCGCTCTTGTCGAAACCCGCATCCGCTCCCGAGACCATGACCACCACAGCGTTCTTTGTGCTCGGGTCATAGGACGCGAATGTCTGCACTCCGTTCTCAAGACCCGTCTGGTAGTACAGTCCCGCAGTGCCGTACATCTTCTGCTGATAGCGCAGTCCCACGCACTGGCGGAACTGCACGCCGTTCTCGCTTTCGGTGAAGTATTTCTTCTCCATTGCGGTGACCGACGTGGTTTTCAGCAGCCTCTTTCCGCCGTATACGCCGTCCTTCGCAAGCATCTCATACAGCCGCGCTATATCCTTCGCGGAGCCCGTCAGCCCTGCCGCGTAGCTGCGCCCGTCAGCCCCGATAACGCCGGACGGCTTTATCAGTCTCGCCTCCGTGCTCAGCATCTTCACAGCCTTGTCTGCGCCGTACATCGTCCCGAGTGACTTTGTGTCCTTCAGCGCTCCCGCAAAGTACGACAAGTCCGCGTCTATGTGCGGGAATATGTACTTACCCGCCCAGCTCTCCAGCGTTTCCTTCGCAGCAAGCTCCAGCGTCGCCGCCGCCACGGTCACTCCGAACGGGTTGTACCTCCAGCCGCCGGCTGTGCCGGGCTTCTCCGTGCTGACGAAGCTCTCCGCCGCCGTCAGCAGCGAGCTCGTCGCGTTCAGGTCACGCTGCGCCGCGAAGCTCCGCAGTCCCGAGCTGTGTGTCATCAGCGTCAGCAGGGATATCCCCTGCGCCGTCTGTATTCCCCACAGCCCGTTTATGCTCCCTGTAAGGTTCAGCTTTCCCGCTTCCTGGAGCTGCATCGCCGCAACGGCGTCCACCGTCTCGCTCACGGCTCCCGCGGAGAGCTTCGTGTCCTCGGTCATCTTTCCCGAGCTAAGAGAGGCGTATCCCCATGTCCAGCCGAACTCCTCACCGTCGCTGCCGCGTATCACAGCCGCCTGCACCCCCACGGCTCCCGCCGCAGAAGCGCTCTCGTATATCTGCTCGGCAATGTCGTTATACGCGGAGTAGTCCGACACCACCGCCTCGCTCTTCACACGCGGGGCGCTCTTGTAGTATCGCGTCGCGTCCTCGCCCGACACCCATGCCGCGGTGCCGCCCGCATTTCCCACCTTGTACCATATCGTGCGGTCAGCCGCCACCGCAGAGCCCAGATAGTTTATCTTTCCGCTCTTAGGCACCGTCCCAGCTGTCCCGTATTCGTAGCCGGCGCCCTTGTACAGCACCGTCCCGGCTTTCTCTATGTAAACGTAATAGGTATCGTCGGCAGCGGCTCCCGGTGCACAGCTCACCGCAAGCGCTCCCGCAGCTATCACCGCCATTACCCTTGTGAATGCTCTCTTCTTCATCTGAACAGCCCCTTTCAGCAGTTGGTTTTATTATAGCATATATCCGTCCGTTTTGCAAGTGGTTCGCCTACGCTCCCAAATTAAGTATTGACTTTTAGTATGCTTTTTGTTATAATGAAACGAGAGCTGTTGGTTCCGCAAAAGATGTGTTTTGCGCTGATTTTTTTATTATTTTATCACATGTTGCCCGGAATTGCCATATTTTGATTTGCCCTTCTGACGACAGAAGAACGGCACCATATTGTCTGAGAAAACGGAGTTTATATGGAAATTTTGTTTTTTACCGAGCAGTGGGTCAATGGCGGAGTTGCTTCATTTATAATGAATCTGCTGAGAAATTTCGATCTCGATGATAATATTCGTCTGGATATATGCGTTTCGGAAAATATGACAGATCTTTATGATGATGAACTGTGTTCTCTCGGCGTATCAAAAAATGTTCTTATAGGGAAGCAGCGTACAAATCCTCTGGTCAGAATGTTTACTTCATCAAAACAGCTAAAAGAGCTGCTGCAAAGGAAAAAGTATGATATAGTCCACTTTCACCTCTGCAACGCTCTCGGACTGAATTATGCCCGCATAGCTCGTAACTGTGGCTGTAAGACGATCGTACATTCTCACAACAGCGGGGTCAGTTCCGGTATCAAGAGCTTCGGCAACAGCCTGTTCCGCTCATTATACGGCAAAATACCGGACGAGCGTTACGGATGCTCCGATCTCGCGGTACAATGGCTTTTTCCCGATGCTTATATAAAGGCAGGAAAAGTAAAAATAATAAAAAACGGCATCAATACAAGCCGTTTTGCTTATGACCCTGAATGCCGCAGAAAACTGCGTGAAGAGCTGGGTGTGGGAAATAAGATCGTCATTTGTCATATCGGGCGCTATATCACTCAGAAAAATCACGGCTTCCTTATCGACATCTATAATGCCGTTACAAAAAAATACAGCGGCGGGACCAAGCTCCTGCTGATAGGAGAAGGTCCGCTTGAGGCTCAGGTGTGGAAAAGGGCATGTGAATACGGCATACAGGAAGATATTATACGGATATGTAATACTCACAATGTCCCGGAATATCTGTGCGCAGCCGATGTTTTTGTATTGCCGTCGCTGTTTGAGGGATTTCCCGTTGTTGGTATAGAAGCACAGGCAAGCGGTCTGCCATGTGTTTTTTCTTCGGAGATAACCAGACAGGCGGCTATCCTTCCGAATGCTGTATTTGCTGATTTGACAATGCCGCCTGAAAAATGGGCGGATATTATTATGGAAGAAGCAGGCGCCGATAATGACCGTGCAAGCGCTCATCTACTGTTGAAGCGGGAAGGATATGACATCACCGATGTTGCGGCAGAGGTCAAGCGCGGCTACTTTGAGATGGCAAAGGGTGAAGACTTTCGATGAAAATATCGGTCGTAATACCTGTTTATAATGTGGAAAAATACCTTCCGCGCTGTTTGGACAGCGTTATAAACCAGACATACACGGATCTTGAGATCATACTCGTCGATGACGGCTCAACGGACGGGTGCGGTGAGATCTGTGACGAATATGCCGCGGCTGATAAAAGGATCAGGGTCATACACAAGACGAACGGCGGTCTGTCAGACGCGCGCAATGCCGGGATAGAAATCGCTTCCGGTGAGTACATAACCTTCATAGACAGCGACGACAGCGTCAGCGGGAGCTGCGTTGAACTCCTGCTGAAAACAGCGGAAAAATACGACGCGGATATAGTGCAGGGGCGATATACGTCACGGCTCGAAGAGCTCGGCACCTTGTCTGGCAGCATTTCGGTAATGACAGGTGAAGAGGCGTTCCGGCAGATAATGCTTTTCGGTGATATCACGGTGAACGCATGGGCAAAGCTTTACAGGACACGGCTGTTTGACAGTATACGCTTCCCGAAGGGCAGGATAAATGAAGACTCGCTGACCACATACAAGGTCGTTCTTCTTGCCGGTAAGGTCGTTTCGATGCCGGATAATATATATTTCTATTTTATTCGCTCCGATTCCATAATCGGCAGAAAGCTTGACAAGGAACGCTGCGGTGTTGCGTACTACGACAGGGAGATAGCGGAATACCTCGGCGCGGACGCGGAAAAGTATTCGGACGAGATCGAACACTACCGTACGGTAAACGCCGTGGGGATATATAACCAGATCGTACTCCGCGACAGGGACGGAGATCTGACTGAGGAGAAGAACGCTATCCGTAAGCTGATACTCACATGTAACCGGAGTAATCCGTACCTCTCGAGAAGATACAGAACGGCGATCGTCGGTGTAAAATTTGCGTGGCTGTATGAACTTATGCTGAAAACAGTATATAAGACCGCAAACAGGAAAAATCTGCGCGGTGTGTAGTTAAATGATAAAATTGTAAGCTATGGAATTGATTTCGGTAATAATCCCGGCATATAACGCGGAAAAAACAATAGATGAATGTATCGCGAGCGTACTGAAGCAGACGTACAAGTGCTTTGAGCTGATAATAGTGAATGACGGCTCGTCGGACAGTACGCGCGGGATATGCGAAAAAGCCGCGGAAGCTGACAAACGGATAATACTTATAAACCAGGAAAACGGCGGAGTTTCATCGGCGAGAAACAGGGGGCTGGAAGCTGCGGCGGGAGATTATATTGCTTTTATTGACGCCGATGACACGGTATCGGAGTCATATCTCGAAAATATGTTTAATTCAAGACAGCCTGACGGAGTTGTTATAGCCGGGTATAAGATGCTGCTGCCTCTCTATGTGACAAATTATTATGTTCCGGGAGAAAAAACGGTATTTCCGATGACCGAGATCGGTTCTCATTTCGCGGAGCTGTACGATAAACGGCACGTTTTTAATCCACCGTTTTCCAAGCTGTATTCGAGGACTTTAATAGCCGGGCAGAGGTTCGATGAAAGCGTCAGTGTGGGTGAGGATCTTCTGTTCAACCTTGAATATCTGAAAAAATGCGCTTCGATCGCACTTGTACCTTTTACGGACTACAATTATTATTTCCTTGACGAGTCTGCAATGAAAAGACCGCATGACAACGACCTGGGGATGCAGCTCCGGGTTTTTGAGGCTGTACGCGGCTTCTGCTGCGAATATGGGGTAGAGCAGAGCGACAGGATCACCTGCAGTGCATTCTGCGGAAGCGGGTTCAGGGTGTTTGAGACATTGATATACAGCAGCCTGCCAAAAAAGGAGATCGGGGCAAGGATAAAGAAATGGTTCGGCTGCGGAGAGTTTATATACGCCTGTAAGATCTGCGGTCACTCCGACCTTTCGGTGAAGGTTTTCGCCGCTCTTTGCCGGCTGCGAAGCGTTGGTATTATTACCTGTTTTTTCAGGATCAAAAATCTTCTCAAAAAAATATACTATTCGCTCCGCAGTAAACGCTCACGCTCCGCGCCCGGAGAAGGCTTATAAAAAAGATGAGAAGGAGTGCTGACAGAACTGTGGATAAGATCTCGGTAATAGTTCCGGTCTATAATGTTGAAAAGTATCTCAGAAACTGCGTTGAAAGTATATTGAAGCAGACCTTCCATAATCTTGAGATCATACTCGTTGATGACGGTTCTCCGGACGGCTGCCCTGCGATCTGCGAAGAATACGCGCTGAAGGACGACAGGGTAAAAGTGATACACAAAGAGAACGGCGGGCTGTCCGATGCACGCAACGCCGGGATAGACGCTGCGACCGGTGAGCTTATAATGTTTGTCGACAGCGACGACAGAATAAGCGAGGATATGGTGGAAAAGCTCTGGCACGCTCTTACGGCAGCCGGGGCGGATCTTGCCGTGTGCAATGTAGAGTGCGTGGCGGAAGATACAGCTATGCTTTTGGAAAATGATGCCCCCATAAAAGACGAAGTGCTTCCGGCAGGTACAGTGATACGAAGCTGTCTGTTCAAGCGCTCTTGGGTCTGGGTCGTTGTATGGAATAAGCTGTACAGACGAAAGCTGTTCGATGAGGTGCGTTTTCCGAAAGGGAAAATACATGAGGATGAATTCATATTTCATCATATCTTTCTGCAGTGCGGTCCGGTCGCGTGCGTTTCGGACAGTTTGTATTTTTATACGCAGCGCGGCGGCAGCATAACAAGCGAACTGAAAAACGACATTAAAAGGCTGGACGCCGCTGAGGCGATGTTCCTTCGCGCTGAGGCGCTTCTGCGGGAGGGATACGACCAAGCCGCTTTAACAAGCGCTGAACTGGGTCTCGGCATTTTCTGCGATTATTACAGGGGCAGAAAAAAAGCCCTCGACGATGCTCACAAGCAAAGAAACCGCTCATTGGAAGAACTGTACAGAAGGTTCCTGCGCGAGCTTCTGCCGAAAATAAAGCTGTCAAAGCGTATAAAGCTCCGTTTGTACGGAACAGATCTGTACGGCTTTGCCGGAATACGCAATCTGGTCAGGAAAAATGGATAATACATCTCTGAAAAAAAAGATAGTATCCGGTATGTTTTGGAAATTCGGTGAACGTATATCGGCACAGGGCGTATCTTTTATCGTGTCTGTTATACTTTCCCGGCTGCTCCTTCCGGAGGATTTCGGAACAGTGGCTCTTGTGCTGATCTTTATAAGCATTGCCGCTGTTTTCACAACCAGCGGATTCAGCACTGCGCTCGTACAGGACAGGCATGCGGACAGCGTCGACTTCTCAACGAATTTCTACTGCAGTCTGGCGGTTTCGGTCCTGATATATGGCGTGATGTTCCTGATCGCGCCCTTTTTGTCCGATTTTTTCAGGATACCGGAGCTTACCTTGATAATCAGAGTATTTTCTCTTCGTATTCCGTTGAGCGCGTACAGTTCCATACAGCATGCTTATGTGGAGAGAAATATGCTTTTCAGAAGATTCTTTTTCTCCACGCTGATAGGCACTGTCGTATCGGGAGCGGTCGGAATAATACTTGCTTACTGCGGATTCGGAGTATGGGCGCTGATAGTGCAGTATTTCACGAACACCGTGATCGACATTGCCGTTCTGAGCATAACCATACCGTGGCACCCTGAGCTGCGGTTCTCGGCAGCTTCCGCGAAACGAATGATGAGATACGGGTGGAAGGTATTTGCTGCGGACCTTTCGGGAACATTGTTCGATCAGCTGCGGTCTTTTCTTGTCGGAGGGATATTCACCTCGTCCGACCTTGCGTTCTATAACAAAGGAAAACAGATTCCCGATCTCATTTCGGTAAATGTGGGAAGCTCGGTGATGACTGTACTGTTCCCTGCGCTTGCCAACGTAAACGACAACAAAGAACAAGTAAAGCTTATGACTCGCAGAGCCGCCTCGCTGCTGTCATATATTATGTTCCCCATGTTTACAGGGCTTGCTGTCGTGGCAGAGCCGCTGATAATAACGCTGTTCTCCGAAAAATGGAGCGAGAGCATCATATTTCTGCGTATATTGAGTATTTCAGCCGTTATTTCGGTAGTAAGCTCCATAAGCCTTCAGATCTTCAAGGCTATCGGCAGAAGCGATACGCTTTTGTTTCTTGAGGTGCTGAAAAAACCGGTCTATCTTATTTTGCTGATTATAGGTATCAATATCGATACCGTAGCTGTTGCGGTGACTTTGATGATATATAATATCTATAGCTCGGCGGTAAATTGTGTATATCTTAAAAAGCTGACAGGATACACCTTCGCGCAGCAGTTTTCCGACATAGCAGGCGCTCTGATAATGTCTGTAAGTATGGGCGCGGTCGTATGGCTGATATCATTTTTGCCTCTGGGTTATCCTCTGATACTGACAATTCAGATAGTAACGGGCACTGCTTATTATTTTGCTGTATCTGTACTTACTCATAACAGATCGTATATGTATCTTATGGATATATATCATTCCAGAAAAATGGAAGGAAACAAACTATAATTCATGAACGGGTCTATTTTTCCAAGAGCTGTAAAAGCGATAAAAGACGGTACATTTATATCTAAACTGCTGAAGCGTTGCAATTTATATCATATTAAAAACAAAAACGCGCAGTTCCTTGCGGAAGAAAGCCGCGTATATATAAAACTTCAAAAAAATACCGGAATGTTCTGAATGAAGGTGTCGGCACACTTCCTGAACCTACCGTATCAGATCTCGTATGGGTCTGCTGGCTTCAGGGCTTTGATCGGGCACCGGCACTGGTCAGGGCTTGTGTCAACTCGATAAAAAGCAATCTGACCGATAAAAAGCTCATACTGCTCACAGACAATAATATCGGGGATTATATCATACTGCCGGACTACATTATCGAAAAATATAAAAAGGGGATCATTCCTCCCGCACAGTATTCCGACATAGTCAGGTGTTCTTTGCTTTGTGAATATGGCGGACTTTGGTGTGATGCAACGCTTCTTTGCACCTCGCCGGAATTTCCCGGATATATAAGCACTCTTCCGTTGTTTGTATTTAAGAGTATGGATCTTTCAAGGCTGCACCAGACTCCGTCGGTTGCTTCAAACTGGTGTATCGCCGCCCAAAGCAATCAGCGCATACTTGTGATGACAAGGAAGCTGTTATATGCTTATTGGGAAGAAAAGGATTCTCTGGATCATTACTTTATTTTTCATATGTTTTTTGCTATGGCGGCGAGAAAATATGCTGACGACTGGAACGCTGTCCCGATGTTCAACAATCACAGTCCGCACACTCTGATGTTTGAGCTGGAAGACGATTTTTCGGAGGAGCGCTGGGAACAGATAATGAAAATGAGCGATCTCCATAAACTGAATCATCATCTTGTTCATAATGAACCGAAAAACACATTTTATGATCATATCATCAGTAAATACTATCCCGAAGGCGGAGAGACAATATAATGAATTTCAGCAGGATCATAGAAACAATCCGGGAAGGAATATTCTGGGAGCAGGTCTCTTATCATATCATGCATGTATGGAGATGGTTCAAGCCTATATCATATTTCCATAAGATCCAGAATAAAAAGATCGTATGCTCGTCATACAATGGAATGTTCCATGCGGACAGTCCAGCTCTTATAGCGGACAAATTGCTGGAAAAGGACCCGACGCTTGATATAGTGTGGCTTGTTGACAAAAGAACAAACTATACCGAATATAAAGGCATAAGGACTGTATATATGTTTTCTTCGGCAGCGCTTTATGAGCTTTCAACAGCGCATATCTGGATAGATAATATGAGAAAAAGCCTGACGGTTCCAAAGAAGCGGGGGCAGTTCTATCTTCAGACATGGCACGGCGGCATCCCTTTGAAAATGATAGAAGCCGATGCTGCCGATACATTGGAGGAGAATTATCTTAATATAGCAAAAAATGATGCTTCGAATACGGATCTCATGCTGTCAGGGTGTCGTTTTTTTACAGGATTGTGCAAAACAGCATTCTGGTATAATGGGGAAGTGTTGGAATATGGTATCCCCAGAGATGATGCACTTTTTCATCGCGATCCCGAAAAAGCAACAGCGTTGAAGACCCAACTCGGGATATCCGATGATAAATGTGTTATTTTGTATGCGCCAACTTTTCGCGATAATTACAGCATGGGATCTTATTTGTCTGATTATTCGGGTATAGGTGCTGCTTTTTGCAAAGTTTCCGGAAAACAGCCGCTGTTTCTGGTTAAATATCATCCGAACATACGCGGCAGTTATGATTTTTCGGGTGAGGAAAACATAATTGATATGACAGATTGGTCGGATATACAGGAGCTGTATATGGTTTCAGATTACCTAATAACAGACTATTCAAGTACGATGTTTGAATTTGCCATGCTGAAAAAGCCTGTGTTTCTTTATATGAACGACTATGAAGATTATCTGAAGGAACGAAAAATGTATTTTTCTTTGGAAAGTCTTCCGTTCAGTATCTCTTTTACCTTCGAGGAGCTGGTCGACGCGATCATGGACAGTGTGAACAGAGATTATTCTGATGCAATTGAGAAGTTTTTTAATCATATTGGATTGTGCGAAACCGGGCACTCCACAGAAATTGCTGCGGATTATCTTTTTTCGATCATCAATGGGGGGATTTAATAATGAAAAGAGTCATTACCTACGGAACTTTTGATCTGCTGCATTACGGACATATTAATCTGCTTCGCAGAGCGAAAGCTTTAGGAGATTATCTTATTGTAGCGCTTTCGACAGACGATTTCAACCAGAATGAAAAGCATAAGCATACTTATTTTACTTATGAGCAAAGAAAACAATTAGTGGAGTCCGTCAGATATGTGGATCTCGTGATACCTGAACGAAACTGGGAACAAAAAGCATCGGATATTCACGAGTACCATATAGATATATTTGTAATAGGCGATGACTGGAAAGGCAAATTTGATTATCTGAAAAATGAAGGGATTGAAGTTGTCTATCTTCCCCGTACTCCTGAAATAAGCAGCAGTCAAATAAAAAAAGACCTTTTTGACAGCGGTAACATATAATACATTTACAATTAATGTGTATAGCAACAGCAGCTTTCCTGCTTACCCGTATACAGGAAAGCTGCTGCAAATATGGGACAATCACACCGATATTCTTTTCCGGGCTTCTGCCTCCCGGGTCAAAAAGCGGTATAATTGTACCGTAAGCCGGTCATCGGTTTTAAGAAAGGGATCTTGAATATGGCTGTGACAAAAAAGCATTATGACATTGAAAGAGCGGGACAGTGTGATTTCTTCGATAACTACAGGATAGATTATCAGGGAGATGCCTCCATTCTTGTCGATAATACCGACGGTGTTTACAACGGCAATATCATGGAATTCAAGCTGAACATCAACAATACGGGCAAGGTGCTGTTCCAGGCGATCAAATACCTGTCCCGTATGCGTATCAAGGGCGAGTCTGTCCCCGCGAGGATACTTCTTATAGACCTTAACGCCGCAAAGGTCTATGTCTACAATTCCATTGATTATATCGATGATATCCAGAAGGTATACATCGGAGCCGCGTCAAAGGATAACGATTCCTTTTCAAAGGATATGACCCCTGCCGCCGAATACGATTATACGGATATGGTCGGCTCCGATGAGGTGAAGAAGCTTCTCATCAATAAAAACAGCACATGGTATATCCCGATAGATCTTGATGAAAACTGTATTGTCGGCTGGGCGGAGAGATATTACCGTGAGCTGCCGAAGGCAACGAAGGGGGACTTCCTCGGCGACGGAACGGGGAAGCTCAATCTTAAGGGCGAGATACGCGATCCGAAGCATTTTGACGGTCTTATCAATCCTTATAAAAAGCCTACAAATGAAAAATTCAAGTATCTCATGGATTGCCTCAATGACCGTCTGAACAAGAAGGATCTGGGAGCTTTCTATACACCTGTCCCTTACTGCGAAAAGGCTGCCGAACTGGTGGAAACGGCTGTTGCAAAGGTGCCCGACGGCAATGATTACATTATACTCGACCGCTGTGCCGGCACCGGCAATCTTGAGGCTGCTTTGTACGGCAGGTATGACAGGAACGGCGACGAGCTCATATCTCATTGTGTAGTGTCTACATACGAATATTATGAGTACAAGGTCCTGCTGGAGCGTATCGGACAGGATGTCCGCAATATAATTCCTCCGACGGAAGCAAATGTCATATATGAAAACGGCAAGGTATCGAATGCCGACGCAATGAGCAGGGAATACATCGAAAATCCTCTGATAAGGAGGTATGCAGATGACCCGCGCTGTACGGTCATTTTATTTGAAAATCCGCCTTATCGTGACGACACGAGCGGAATGACAGGGGTAAAGGCGAGCAGCTATACAAAGGGCAGCAGTTATGTGCTCTCCGAAATGAAAAAAGTCGGCGGACTTAAGCTCAACGAAATGGCAAACCGCTTTATCTGGTCCGGCTTTGAATATTATCTGCGGCAGGAAACGGACAGTTATATCGTATTCTCCCCCATAAAATACTGGAAGGCTGACCACCTGATAGATAAAGAACTGGAAAAAGGTTTCATCTTTAACAGGAAGTATTTCCATGCCTACCCCAGCGCTACAGTATGTGCTCTGTGGTCAAACAGAAGCGGTACTGATGATAAATATATCCTTGAGGTATATGATATTGCTGACGGAGAATTATCACACATCAAAGACCAGCCTCTTGTTATCGCAAACAAGGGTATCGCAGCTATGTTCGACGCTTCAAAAAGAGCGGGGGATACCCAGACGCGGGCTTGTTCCGCAATAAACGGCGAATACCGTGACAGCGATAAGTTCACGGGAGTGGACAACGATGATATCATAGGGTTTATCATGGGAGTGGGGTTCGGTCTGTCAAATCCCAATCTCAATTTTACACTGACGAGATTAAGACCCGAGATAAAGAATACACTGGGGATTTTACGGAAGGACACATATATGGAACAGCTGCCTGTTCTGGCGATAAAGCATTATCTGATGTTTGAGAGACCGTGGTATGAGACCGAATTCACCGTATGCAGCCATGACGGCGGGGATAAGTTCAAGACCGATAAAAAGTTTATACAGTCCTGTTTTATCTTTGCCTGTCTCGATTACTACAACAAATCACTGTCCCTTTACGACAAAAACGGCAGATATTACCGCAATGAGCTGTGCTTTGACGACACTCACGGCGATACGACAGCGTCTGCCGATCTGAAGAAAATGAAGCTCGATGCCGAATCCAAGGCGCTGCTGACTCTTTGGAGGAATATACTCGCGGAAGCAAAAAAGACGGCAAACTATGACCCGAAGCTGACTTACGGAGTATATCAGATCGCCAAGGACCTGAATACCTCGCACGAGGAAGGTACTGGCACCTCCAAGCGGACCGTGTATGATTATCCCAATCTGAACGGTTATCTGTCAGCCCTTCGTGAAGCTCTGAGGGCTTACTGCAAGAGCCATCTCACGGAGAAGATGTTCAGGTATGAGCTGCTGAAATAGGGCAGGTACTGCAAAAAGAAATGCCCCCCGGCTTCGTCCGATGCCGGGGGGCATACTTTTGATATATCATGTGGTAGACGCTGTTCTGAATGCCTCTTCGGGGGTGGACTTCCCGTTCATTACATCGAGCAGGAGCTGTCCGTAGTCATCGAGCATTTTTATTACCAGCGTGAACGCCTGGTCTATCTGTTCGCTGCTGACGGAGCCGTTCGCGGTAAGGTTGTAGACCCTGAAACGGACCTCGCCGTCTGTCTTGTCCATTTCGAAGCTGCCGTATTTGATATTGTAGTTCACAAGACCGATGAAGTCTGACATCACGGCTGTTTTATCCGGCTCCACCTTTATCGGCATGAGTCCGTACACAACATAGCCGTACTTATCGACAACGAACGCGACAATTACCTTATCGAGCACAGTTTTCAGCTGTATTCCCGCGGTTATTACGCCGTCATCGGTAATGGGACGGTGATCCATACCGATCCCCTTCAGATAATTCTCTACCTGCTCCGCGATCGCTGGAGAGTATTTTTTTGCCATAGAAATGACCGCCTTTCATAAGTGTTTGGCTCATTATATCACACAAAGCCTTAAATGTCAAGCGGCAGGAGTGATGGCATATCAGGAATTTATCTTTATTTTTTTAACAGCGCTGATCGTTATTAAAACAAGATTTACATGATAGACATACATCATCAGAAAAACATCTTTCGTGTGGGGTATCAGCAGAGCGGCGAATGCAAGATGCAGCACATTGGCGGCAATGAATGATATGCGGAACACCCTGACTGTGGACGGGAGCAGCCGCTCTTTCGGGTAATTCCACGCGGCTATCAGCAGAATGAAGATACCGAGGACTCCGAAAACGAGGAGCAGCACCGCAAAGCCGGGTATCGTACCCGGGTACAGCTCTGTGAACACAGCCAGCAGGAGCGCGTAGAGAGCGGCGCCGAGCCACACGGTGAGCATTGCCGCGGTCTTCGGTATTATCCTGTCTTTAAAGAAAATGAGATTGCATATATTTATCAGCGTTAGTATCGCCGGAGCCGCAAAGCAGAATATGAGAAGACCGTACAGAAATACCTCTTCAGAGAAGATAAGAATTTTTTCTCCGTCCGTCATGACTGTCCTCCGTAATACTCGGTGTACAGCGCTTTCAGCTCCTGAGCGGAGAAGTTGTAGGTGAGGGTGTCGGTGCGGGAGTAGGCGCTCACAGCGTCGCCGCACATTTTGATTATCGCGTCGCGGTATTCCGTGCAGTTCGGTCGGTCGGACTTCTCGAACATTCCCGATTTCGCGTATTTCAGTGCGGCAAGATACGCGTCGTCCGAAAGCGCGGAGAGCGTCCTGACATCGAGGGACTCATGCTCGCCGTCGAGGTATTTCTGTATGTTGTACTCTGTGATGAGAGCGTCGGGGCGTGTGAAGCAGAGAGCTCCGAACAGCACTGTGAACGCAGCGGTGATTATCTTCGCGGTGGGGAGCTTCCGCACGAACGCGCGGACAGCAAGTGTCACGAATATGACGGCAAGCAGTACCATGAACCACGAGGTGTACAGACGAAGGCGTGTGAGACCGTACTTGCCGATGTAGAGCAGCATTTTCGCGAGGGCTGTGGAGATGATGAACAGTGTGAATGCGCTGATGATGACGGTGTATGCTTTCAGCGCGGGAGTGCTTTCGGCGCCGCTTTTCTTCGCGAATGTAAGCATGAACAGGATAACGCAGAGATTGATGACCGCTATCACGCACAGCTCAAAGAACCCGCGCCGGGCGTACTCGGAATAGAGCATATTTCCGGGGACCTTCCCCGCAAATGCCGAGAAGAAATACTTTGTCTGCGAAAATACATACATAAGGTACAGCACGCATATCGGGGTAACTCCCGCGTAAATACCGAGGTTGCTTATCTTCTTGACAGCGGAGAGCTTGCCGTGGTAGTACATATCCGGGGGCAGGGGGGAGAGCTTCTGCTTCGCGTCGGCGCGCAGCATTCCGAAGAATATCAGTGCCGCGGGGAAGGCAAGGATAAGCTGCCATATCAGGGACATGACGTCCTGTGTGCGGAGCTTCATTGTAAGGTCGTCCAGCATTCTCTCGATGCCCTCGTCAGCGTCCGCGAGCAGCACAGCCACTACCACCGTCAGGGGCAGTGCCGTGATAAGCCCGATGACAACAGGCTTGACCGCGGAGGACTTACCGCTGCCGTTTTTCGAGGACAGGGCGCGGAATGCTCCCCCGAAGTCGATGAACGGCTGCACGAATACGGTCCTGAGCAGGTCGAGGGGGAAGAACTTCGTCACGAAGCGCGCGTGTATCACCACCGCCTGCACCCACCAGAACACCGCCGCGATGAGGAACATCGTGCAGAGTATGTGCAGGAGCGGGCTGGAGGTTATCGAGTAGGTGAAGGAGAACGCGCATATCACCGCGCCGAGCGTCCACTGCGCAGCCGTCGGGCGGTGTCCGCACTTGACGACGTACACCGCGCAGCACGCGAATATCAGCAGCGCGCTTGCGGTGGTGAAGAAGCCGTTGAAGTTGAACAGCGCGTATCTCACGAAAAGGAATGCCAGCACCGCCGAGATGAATACGAACACGCGGTCAAACTGCTTTATCTCAGGCTTTGGCGCGGCGTATACGACCTGTTGCTGTATCGGCTGCTGTATCATCTGTTCGTCCATTTTATTTGTCCTCCTTGGTAAATTCGAGAATATCGCCGGGCTGGCAGTCGAGAACGGAGCATATTGCCTCGAGGGTCGAGAAGCGCACGGCTTTGGCTTTGTTGTTTTTCAGTATCGAGAGATTGGCGGGGGTGATGTCTATTTTCTCTGCGAGCTCACCCGCGGATATTTTCCGTTTTGCCATCATCACGTCGAGGTTCACGGTTATCGGCATATTCTGTTCCCGCCTCCTTATATTGTGTAGTCGTTCTCTTCGCGCATTTCGGCGGCGGAAGCGAGCATATTCTTGACGACGCGCAGAATCAGTCCGACAAATCCCGCCATGAAGGCGACGAGAAAGGCTGTCAGCCGCCAGAAGGAGAGTGCAGCCATTACCGCGGCGGCAAAGAAGCAGCACCACGATATTATCCGGACGCAGCGGACGTTCTCGGCAGTGAAGAGCTCCTGCTTCGCGATATTGCGGAGCAGCTTCATCAGCTCCCACAATGCCAGCAGGAACACGATATCCCCGAGGTACAGCGCGGCGGTGAGTATCGGCATTATCGGGGGCTTACCCGAGACGGCGTCATACCACTGCGCGATTATCGGGATCAGGAACAGCGCTATCACCCCGAGCGCAAACACCGCGACGGTGATCATTCTTGACAGCTTCAATGAATTTTCGGAAGTCCATTTTACATTCATCTTGAGTTTCTCCTTTTTCTTCATTGTTTGCATTATAGCACAGAAATTTCTGTTTGTCAATAGAAAATTATCGAAAAACGATAAAAATTTCTCGAATTTCGATTTTTGTTAAGAATTGACATATATTTGTTTTTGTGCTATAATAATATGATAAAATTTTGTGAAGGTGGTTATGTGTCATGATGTATCCTTTTATAACATTTGACGATGAGACAGAGCTGACACATTCGGAATATCTGCCGTCGGGGCAGGTGAGGGTGCACGTTGAGACGCCTGACGCGGAGGACGGCTTTCACTATCTGGAGTGCCGGCTTCCCGACTTCAATATAACCGAGCTCTTCGGCTACAGTGACGACGAGGTAAAGATGTATATGGAGATAATCCGCTCCAAAGCTGACCTTATCATGTACTATTCCAAAAACGGCGGTAAATAAGCCGGAAACTGTTCTTTCCGGGAAGTAACAAACGGATTATTTCGGTCATGCGGGCGTCTGAAGGAGATAGCTTTGAAACTGATAGAATGTAAAGACTTATGTATGAAATACGAGGGCGTGACGGCGTTCGAGCACCTGTCCTTTTCCATAGATGAAGGAGACTTTCTCTGCATAGTAGGGGAGAACGGCTCGGGAAAATCCACGCTCGTAAAGGGCATACTCGGGCTCAAGCAGTACAGCGCGGGGAGTATTGAGTTCGGCGGGGTGAAGCCGAAGGAGATAGGGTACCTGCCCCAACAGACGGCGGCGCAGAAGGACTTCCCCGCGACGGTGTGGGAGGTGGTGCTGTCGGGGTGCCTCAACAGAAATTCCTTCTTTCCGTTCTACACCAAGGAAAACAAGGAGCGCGCAAGGCGCGAGATCTCCAAAATGAAGATAGACGATCTCGTTCACAAGAGCTACCGCCACCTGTCCGGCGGACAGCAGCAGCGCGTCCTGCTTGCGCGGGCGCTGTGCGCGACCGAGAAGCTGCTGCTGCTCGATGAGCCTGTATCGGGGCTCGACCCGCTCGTTACCTCGGAGATGTATGAAGTCATCGACGAGCTCAACGACAGCGGCGTGACCGTCATCATGGTGACCCACGATATACACAACGCCGTACATTACGGCAACAAGATACTCAATATGTCGCGTAACGACTACTACTTCGGGGATATGGCGGAATATGTCAGGACGGAGTCGTTCAGAGCAATGGCGGGAGGGTGTTTTCACCATGATAAGTGAGCTTGCCGAAGCATTCGGCTACGGATTTATGCAGCGCGCCCTCATTGTCGGAGTGCTCGTGTCACTCTGCGCGGCGCTGCTGGGAACGAGCCTTGTGCTGAAAAGGTATTCCATGATAGGTGATGGGCTCTCACACGTCGGCTACGGAGCTTTCGCGATAGCCGCCGCCGCCGGGATAGCGCCGCTGTGGTTCGCTATCCCGATAGTTGTAGCGGCGGCGTTCCTGCTCCTGCGGATAACGGGGAAGGGCAAAATGGGCGGCGACAGCGCGGTCGCCATACTCTCCAGCAGCGCTCTCGCACTCGGTATGATAGTCCTTGCGCTGTGCAGGGTCTCAATAGACGTCAACAGCTATATGTTCGGCAGTATCCTCGCGCTGAAGGAGAACGACGTGATACTCTCGGTGATATGCTCGGTGCTGGTGTGTGTGATGTACATTCTCTTCTACAACCGGATATTCGCCGTGACCTTCGACGAGAGCTTTGCTAGCGCTACGGGCGTGCGGTCGGGGCTGTACAATTCGCTGATATCGGTGCTCACGGCGGTAGTCATCGTCGTGGGTATGCGCCTGATGGGTGCGCTGCTCATCTCCAGCCTTACGATATTCCCGTCACTGACGGCTATGCGGGTATGCCGCAGCTTCCGCAATGTCACCATATGCTCCGCGGCAGTGTCGGTGGGCTGCTTCACGGCGGGACTTATTGCCTCCTACTATCTCGATATCCCGACGGGCGCGGGGATAGTAGTGCTTAATCTGGCGGTGTTCCTGATTTTTGCGCTTATCGGGTGGATAAGAGAAAGGAAATGAATATGTTTGACGCTGAATTACAGAAGAACAATTGTGTGGAATGGATAAGAGATTTCTTTGAGAAAAACGGCAAGGACTGCAACGCCGTGGTCGGCATATCGGGCGGCAAGGACAGCTCGGTGGTGGCGGCGCTGTGCGTGCAGGCGCTCGGACGCGAGCGGGTCATCGGCGTGCTCATGCCCTGCGGAGTGCAGCACGATATCGACATGGCGGAGCTGCTGGTGCAGCACCTCGGGATAAAGAGCCACATCGTGAACATCGAGGCGGCAGTGCGCGGGCTCACCGAGCATATCCCCGTGGAGCTGTCCACACAGAGCCGCGTGAACCTCCCCGCGAGGATACGCATGGCGGCGCTGTACGCGGTGTCGCAGAGCTACAACGGGCGTGTTGCCAACACCTGCAATCTCTCGGAGGACTGGGTCGGCTACTCCACCCGCTACGGGGACGCCGCGGGGGATTTCTCCCCGTGCTCCGGCTTCACGGTGACTGAGGTGAAGGCGATAGGGCGGGCTTTGAAGCTGCCCGATGTGCTGGTGGATAAGGTGCCTATCGACGGACTGAGCGGCAAGACCGACGAGGACAATCTCGGCTTCACCTACGACGAGCTCGACCGCTACATCAGAACCGGCGAGATCAAGGACGCGGAGAAGAAGGCGCGCATCGACCGTCTCCATGAGCTCAACAAGTTCAAGCTTGAGCTCATGCCCGCCTTCAAGCCTGTGCTTTAAGCGCAGAGCGGGAAAGAAAAATCCCGCGGGATTTGGGCAGAAATGCCATTGACAAAACCGCGGAAATGTTGTAAAATACAGTAAATGAATACAAGAAAAGTGTGCAGCGAAAGCATAAGTCCGGCTTATGTCCTTCGCTGTACTTTCTTTTTTGGCATTTTTACGGAGGGAAAAGTATGGAAAAAGAAAACAGAATGGCGGCAATGCCCGTCGGAAAACTTATGCTGTCGGTGGGGATACCGATAATCGTGTCAATGGTGCTGCAGGCGGTGTATAACATCGTGGACAGCGCGTTCGTGTCGAATATGGCTGTCGGGGGAGAGCAGGCGCTGGGCGCGCTCACACTCGCGTTCCCCATGCAAATACTTATGGTCGCGGTCGGTATAGGTACGGGCGTGGGCGCGAACGTGCTCACCGCCAAGAGTCTCGGCAGCGGCGACAGGGAGCAGGCGAACCGCACAGCGGGCAGCGCGGCTTTCATGTCGGGGGTCATCTACATCATATTCCTGCTGTTCGGATTGTTCGGGACGGAGCTGTACATCGGCTCACAGACCACCGACCCCGAGACTGCCGCAATGGGGGCGGACTATCTGAGGATATGCTGCGTGTTCTCCTTCGGTATGTCGTTCTTCGCGATCTACGAGAAGCTGCTTCAGGCGACGGGGCATTCGATGTACTCGACCATAGCGCAGATAGCGGGCGCGGTGACTAATATAGTGCTCGACCCGGTGATGATATACGGACTGCTCGGCTGCCCCGAAATGGGGGTGAAGGGCGCGGCGTACGCCACTGTCATAGGGCAGGTGGTGTCGTTCGTGCTGGCGCTGATATTCCACATAAGGGTGAACAGAGAGATAACGAACTCACTGAAATACTTAAAACCCGATCTGCGTATCATCAGGCAGATGTACTCGGTGGGATTGCCTGCCATAATCTCGCAGGCATTGATATCCGTGATGACCTACGGCATGAACATCATACTCGGCGGTATAGGCACCGAGGCTGTGACGGCTTACGGGCTGTACTACAAGGTGATGCAGTTCCTGCTGTTCGCGGCATTCGGTATGCGTGACGCGATAATGCCGATAACGGCGTTCGCCTATGGAATGGGCTGCGTAGACCGCATACGCGCCTCCGTGAAGTACGGGCACCTCTACACTTTCATTATCATGCTGGCGGGTACGTTCGCACTCGAGCTGTTCGCGGAGCCCTTCACGGCAGTATTCGGACTGTCGGGAGTGACAAGTGAGCTGTGCGTGAGCGCAATGCGCATAATCTCGCTGTGCTTTGTGTTCGCGGGGGCGAATATCGCGTTTCAAGGCATTTTCCAAGCGCTCGGTTCGGGCGTGGAGTCGCTCATAATCTCGGTATGCCGGCAGCTGCTGTTCGTGTTCCCGTTCGCATGGCTGTTCGCGTCAATGGCGGGCGGGGAAGCGGGGAACGCGTGGCTCGTGTGGTTCACCTTCCCGATAGCGGAGTTCCTCACCGCGGCGGCGGCACTTCTGCTCTGGCTGCGGACGTATAACCGCAGGGTGCGTACCCTCGAGACCTCGGCAGCGGTCTCAGAACCCGCGAAGATATAAATAAGCAATAAAGGAAATAGTTTTTCAAACTGTATTGACAATCCGTTGAAAATGAGTTATAATATACTTATATATGAAAACGGAGGTCAATACAATGAAATATACTCTGAAAAAATCTATCGCGTTGCTTTCCGTGCTCGCTATGCTGACAGCGTCCGCCTGTGACAGCGGCAGCAAGCCCGCCGAATCGGCAGCGCCCGCAGCTCCCGCGGAGCAGTCCGCAGCCTCGGAGAGCAGTCTCACCTACCCCGTGACAATAATCGCGGGCTACTCCACAAACGAGGAGGATCCCCGCGGCGTCGTTCTGGGAAAGTTCAAGGAGACTGTCGAGAGCGAGACGAACGGTGATGTCATCATTGAGATACACCCGTCCGGCGAGCTCGGCAGCGACGGTGACCTCATCAAGGGCATCATTGACGGCAGCGTCGGAATGACCGTATCGAGCGCCGGCAACTATGCGCAGTATGCCACAAAGATAGGCGTGTCGGCACTGCCTTTCCTGTTTGGCGACTTCGAGAGCGCATGGAAGTTCGTGGACTCCGACACCATGCAGAACATCAACCCCGACCTCGAGGCGTTTAATATGCACGTCCTCGCCTACTTCGACAACGGCTTCCGCTGCGTCACTACTACCGAGGCTGTAGGTCCCATAAATACCGTCGCGGATATGGAGGGACTGAATATCCGTACTCCCGAGAACCAGATAGTTATGGAGACTATGTCTGCGCTAAAGGCTAACCCGAAGAGCTTCCCGTTCGCGGAGCTCAAGGACGCTATCCGTAACGGACAGTTCGACGCGCAGGAGAACCCTATCCCCGTTATCTATAACAACAAGCTCTATGAGGTGCAGAAATACCTCTCTATCACAAATCACAGCTACGACGCTATGCCGCTGACGATTGACAACACTATCTGGACAGCGCTCAATCCCGAGTACCGCGAGATAATCGAGAAGGCTGCCAAGACCGCCGAGACCGAGGACCGCGATCTCGTCAAGCAGCAGACCGAGGATTTCGTATCCGCCCTCGAGAAGGAGGGTATGGTCGTCAATTACCCCGACCTCGCTCCCTTCAAGGAGGCTACCGCAGGCGTCATGGATGTATTCGCACAGATCTACGGTCAGGAGCTCATCGACGAAGTCCTCAAGAGCGTAGGTTAAGCAGGTCGCTTCGCTCGAGCCCGCTGGAAAGGCGAAATGCTTCTCCCGCGACCGAGTCGGGAAGTGCGCCAGTGCAGAGAAAATAAGAATATGTATATGAAAGTCCCTGCAAATATCGCAGGGACTTTTTCCTTTGTCACTATTCACTTATAACGAACAGTCCCTCGTGTCGTAGCACGAGGGACTGCCGTTATGGAAGGATAACTCAGGATAATAAATGAGTGGTTATCTGATATATGTTATCGAACCGGATCCGTATCTCTGATATTATTATACAACAACGTGCGGGAAAATGCAATTACAAAACGGTTAAGATTTGATTACAATGTGGTAACAATTTCCTGTTAAATGTTACAATTTGTAACCTTTTGTGAAAAGAAACGGAAAATTACGGGCGAGCGGTTGCAATTTTGGGAAGGCTGTGATATAATGAGGTGAGAAAAAGAAAGGGAGCAGAAAAAATGGCGGATAATACACAGCTCGTCAAGTCCGGGGATTTTCAGAATATGTTCGGCTCGGGAAATGCCGCGGAGCTTCTCGAGAGCGCCAAACCGTTCATGGAGCTGATGATGCAGAACGAGTGCGCTGTCAGGGAGGTCGAGACCAAGCTGAATGTGCTCAACGATGAGTTTTCGACACTCTACGACTACAATCCCATAGAGACTATCAAGACCCGCGTCAAGGATCCTATCAGTATCGTCGATAAAATGCACCGCAAGGGTATTGAGCCTACCATAGAAAATATCGAGAATACCCTCAGCGATATCGCGGGAGTGAGGGTAATATGCTCGTTTCCCGAGGATATCTACGCTATTGCGGACATTCTCACCATGCAGGACGATGTGAAGCTCATCAAACGCAAGGACTACATCGCCTCCCCCAAGCCCAACGGTTACCGCAGTCTCCACCTCATTATCAGTATCCCCATTTTCCTCTCTACAGGAAAGAAGGATATGCGCGTCGAGGTGCAGTTCCGTACCATTGCCATGGACTTCTGGGCAAGTCTCGAGCACAAGCTCAAATACAAGCACAACATCAAAAATCCCGAGGAAATAGCCGCCGACCTTAAGCAGTGCGCCGACGCCATTGCCGTCCTCGACGATAAAATGCAGGCTATCCACAACCGCATCGACCGCGAAAGCTGGGAACAGTAGGAGTGAAAAGTGAATAGTTGTGGTGCCGCTTCGCGGTGTATCCGAATATTGACAAAGTGAAAAGTCCCTGCGATATTAGCGGGGACTTTTTGTTGACAAAAGATGTGTTTTATGATAAGATAGTTTTGGAAGCCTATGCTTCTTCGGGGTTCATAACTGAATAACAAAGTTTCGCATAAAAAGCGGTTCTCGCTTCCGCAGCCGATACCGACAATGTATATTGTTGGTTGAGGTGTTGAGAGGAAGTGAGAAGTATGTGGATATGGAACATATTATGGCATCTTGCCGAATTGCTTCATATAGTACAGCTCAGCCTTGCTTCTATCCTGCAGACTGTACGAAGCTTCAACATATTTCGTAAGAGATAAAAAGAAGTAACCACCGCTTTGCTTTGGACTGCCAGCGGTGGTTACTACTACCGATCGGCTCCGGGAGCAGACCGCTTGCGGGCGCCCTGAAGCTTTTATCTTTATGCTTTTATTATACAACACCAACACGCATTTGTCAAGCACAAAATGTGTGTTTTTTTATATCTCTGCCGAGGCGCAGACACTTCTCCTGTGCAGGCGAAGCAATTGCTCTTTCCGAAAGCCGAAAGAAGAGTGGGGGCAAGGAATGCGACTATCTTCGTCCGCCGGTACCGCTGCCGGTACCGGGGCGGCGCTGGGCGAGCTTCTTGGTCTCGTTGGAGGTAAAGACTACCTCGGCGTAGATAGCGGCGACTATCTGATAGAGCTCCTGTGGGATAGCCTCACCGGAGTTGAGCATGACGAGGAGTGCGGCGGTGGAGTCGTCGCGGTAGATGGGAACGCCGTTCGCGTCGGCGATGTTGACTATGCGTTGGGCGAGCTCCCCGAGCCCGGAGGCTACAACGACGGGTGCGTAGTTGAGGCTGGGGTTGTATTTGAGGGCAACGGCTGCCTTCTGACCGTAGTTCTTACGCTTTGACATTCAATCCCGACCTCCTTTCGGTGAGCTTGGGGAAGATCTGAGTGAGACTGTGGGGTTCCTTGAGAACGCCCGTCTGGAAATCGTCTATGCGATACTTGGTGGAAGCAGCGATACGGTTGACGCGCTGCACGACATTGTCGATATTGCGGGCGAAGGTAGTGGGGTGGAGGAGGCTCACGCGGACGGAGTTCTCGTTTGCGTAGACATCGACCTCGAAGCGTCCGTAGGTATCGACATCGAAGGTGAGGAAGAGGTGGTGGTGGACACCGCCGCCGGCCTTGCCGGTAGCGCCGGAGTCGTCGTTGTTATCTACCCAGAGCTCCCCGAAGGCGCGGGTATTCTCGACCTGAATGGGGAGGATATAGTGGGCGAGGGGCGTGAGAACGCCGGGGGCGTTTATCATGCTCTGGAGGAGGTTGGAGGCGTTGAAGCTGTCGATAGACTTGAGGGCAGGGTGGTTGATGTTCTTCTCGACGAAGTCGGTGAGCGCCTGAATGGAGCTGGACTTCTCCTTAGGGGTATCGGAGCTGCCGCCGTAGGACTGCTGACCTCCGCCGCCCTGACGGCGCTGGTCGTCATCGCGCACACGGCGGTCATCCGGCTGCTCCTCGGGCAGGTCTGGCATCTGGCTGACAGCCTCCTCAAGCGCCATATAGACCTTGTTTGTGAGGTCGCTCTCGGGCATAGCCTCGAGGATATCGTTCAGGAAGTTTATCATCTCCCCGGAGGAATGGATCTCGGAGAGCTTGTCGTTGAGTGCTGTGCGGACGTTATCGTCCTCGATGAGCGACTCGAGGATATCCTTTATTGTTTCCTCTGGGGTCGCGGAACCGCTCCTGAGGTTTTCGACCATAGCCTCAAAATCGGTCTCGAGCAATCCGGTGGAGGAAATATAGTCATTATTACCAAGAGTGTTTGTTAAATATGCTGAAATTGCTTTATCGGGTTGGTACTCATTACCGAAAATAGCATTTTCCCCTTGATTTTTTTGTTCATTTGTAGTATAATTGTCAAGAGGAGCGTTCGGA